>NZ_LVJN01000016.1 GCF_002109495.1 Magnetofaba australis IT-1 | reverse complement strand
GTCCCGCAGCAGGCGGCGCGCGACCCAAAAAACCCGATCTGCTGCTGATCGGCTCCTCCACCGGGGGACCGGCGGCGCTGTCGCAAGTGCTGGTGGATTGGCAACGGCGCAAGCTCTCCATCCCCACCCTCATCGTGCAGCACATGCCGCCGGTGTTTACCGCCTCGCTGGCCGCACAGTTGACCCGCTCGTCGGGGATTGAGGTGCGCGAAGCCGAAGAGGGGATGATTCTGGAGCCCGGCAGCATCACCCTGGCCCAGGGCGGCAAGCACATGACGGTGCGCGCCAACGGGCGGCAATTGGTGGTCAATCTGAATGAAGGCCCCAAAGTGAATGAGTGCCGTCCCGCTGTGGACGTGTTGTTCATGTCTGTGGTGGCGGCGTTCCCCGGACAGACCTTGTCGGTCATTTTGACCGGCATGGGGCGCGATGGCGCCAATGGCGTCGATGCGCTCAAGCGCGCCAACAAGACATACTGTATTACGCAGGACAAAGAGAGTTGCGTGGTCTATGGCATGCCCCGCTCCGTGGAGGAGATGGGGCTTTCTGACGAACCGATTCCACTGGATCGCATTGGCCAGCGGATTCAAGAGATTTGCGGGTAAGCCGCGCCGTGCGGCGCTTCCCGCTTCTTTCGCGAGTGTTGTGACGAATGGCTATCACACCGGAAGAGTTTAAAAACATCAGCCAATATATCCACGATCACAGCGGTATTACGATCGGGCCTGGCAAAGAGTATCTGGTGGAGAACCGGCTAACGGTGCTGCTGGTGCAGAACGGCTGTGAAACATTTGCCGAACTGCATAAGAAACTGCTGGCCGATACCGGCGCCTTGCGCTCCAAGGTGATCGACGCCATGACCACCAACGAGACGTTGTGGTTTCGCGACGCCTCGTTCTTCAACGCCCTGTCCGACTATGTGATCCCCGATCTGCTGCGCAAAGCCAAGACCCGACCCAAGATCCGCATCTGGTCGGCGGCCAGCTCCACCGGGCAGGAAGCCTATTCGGTGGCGATGCTGATCAACGAAGGGCGCTTGAAGATGGGCGCCTCGGCCCCGCCGTTGGACAAATTCTCCATTGTCGGCACCGATATCTCCCCCAGCTCCGTGTTCATCGCCAAGGCGGGCCGCTACAGCCAATTGGCCATCTCCCGCGGCATGAAGAAGGAGTTTCTGGAGCGCTACTTTGTCAAAAACGGCATGGCTTACGAAGTGAGCCAGGAGATTCGCTCGCTGGTCGAGTTCAAACTTTTCAATCTCAAGGATTCATACGCGCCATTGGGTACGTTTGATTTGGTCTTGTGCCGCAACGTGTTGATCTATTTTACCGACGAACTCAAAGGCGAGATCTATGGCAAGATCAACCGCGCATTGCAAAAAGACGGCTTGCTGGCGATCGGCGCATCGGAGTCGCCGCGCGGCTACACCAAAGCGTTTGAGCAGGTGATGTACGGCGGCGCCGCCATGTACAAACCGTCCGGCGGCGGCGGCGCAGTCGCCGCTGCGCCGAGAGCGGCGGCGCCTGCGCCTGCTGGGGCGCGCGCGGCGAGCGCTCCGACCGCCTCGACGGACGCGGCGGAGAACAAACCCGCCACCCTACGTCCTGGACTGCGCAACAAGCCGTTGTTGCGCCCGCGCCCTCTTAACAACAAATGACGGCGAGCTAAGACATGAAACTGTTGACAGTGGATGACTCTCGCACCATTCGTCGCGTCATCAGCGGCGTCGGCGCCATGATGGGCTATGAAGTGCTGGAAGCTGAGCATGGCATGGCGGCGTTGGAATTGTTGGAAGAACGCGCCGACGAAGTGGGCTTGATTCTGCTCGACTGGAACATGCCGGGCATGAATGGACTGGAAGTGCTGCAAGCGGTGAAGAAGGATGCCCGTTGGCAACACATTCCGGTGATGATGGTGACCACCGAAGGCGAGAAGGACTATATTATCCGCGCCATTCAGGCGGGCGCGTGTCACTACATGACCAAACCGTTCTCTCAGGAAGATATGGCCGCCCGCATCATGGAAGCCATGGGCATGGGCATGTAATCGAATGACTCTGGCCGACGTCGCAGCAGAACGCACAGCGTCGACTCCCATCCACACCAACCGGACTATCAAGCCATGAGCGAGACGACCGATAAGTTGATCAACGCCCTGCGCGGCGCGGTGAATGAAGTGATGGGCACCATGGCCTGGTGCGAGGCGATTGCGGCTGGGGAGAAGGTGGTGAACTCCCTGATCCTGGATGATGAAGTGGGCGGCATGATCCACGTGGGCGGCGATGTGAGCGCCATGGTGGGCATCTCCTGCAACAAGCGTATCGCCGCCGAATTGTGTTCGCGCATCGTCGGCCTGCCAGCCGAAGAGCTCAATGATGAGGATCTGCTTGACGGCGTGGCGGAGTTGGCCAATATGATCTGTGGCGCGATGAAGTCCAAGGCCGCTGTAGGCCACCTGGATCTCTCTTCGCCCGCCGCCATTGTGGGGCAGCAGTTTCAAGCACAGTGGAAAACGCTGCACAAAACCCACATACTGGCGTTTGAGTTGGAGGGCGAGCGGTTTTGCGTCCACCTCTCGGCCTGATTTTCGCTAACAGCCGCATTGTGGGCAGAAGTTTTGTAACTGTTGCGTTGCAATAGGTTGTTTGGATGCGTGTCTGACGTGATGCGAACGGCGGACAAAATCCATTTTTTGATGAAAAAGTGAAATCGATGCGAAGCGGACTGCTTTTCCGGCTCGAAATTCGATTCGATTTCCTGTATGTATACATAGCAACGAGGCGCCAACTGTCATTGGGAGAGACTCCATGCGTGTTCTGATCGTCGACGACTCCAGCGTGATGCGTAAAATCGTCACTCGTGGATTGCGTCAGGCTGGTTTTAAAATTGACGAAATTCTGGAAGCGGGCGATGGCCAAAAAGCGCTTGAAGTGCTGGCTGGCGGCGCCAAGGTCGATCTGATCCTGTCGGACTGGAACATGCCCAATATGGACGGCTTGACTCTGGTGAAAGAGGTCCGCAAAAAAGACACCGACACCCCCATCGTGATGGTCACCACCGAGGGCGGCGAAGGTAAGGTCAACGAAGCGATGACCAGCGGCGCTAACGGCCACATCAAAAAGCCGTTCACCCCGGATACCCTGCAAGCGACGCTGGGCAAATACTTCTGATCGCTTGCGACGAAAAAACCCCCGCTTCGCTCCGGCGTCGCGGGGGTTTTTTCGTTTTGGCCTCCCACTTGCATCCTTTCTGGTAAGGCGATCTGAGGCGCAATGGCGTCAAAGAATTGTCTGATCATTTGCAGATCTGAGGCGCGTTAGCGCTGTGATCAAGGCCTGCAAATGCCATCTTCTCACCGCAAGCAAGTTGGTTGGTAACAGCGCATGAGTGAAGAAAAGGCGCTAAAGAAGATTCGCCCCTTCCTGCTGAACTTCTTCAATCGTCTGAGCAATGATATGAACATGCTCACCGGCGCAACGGTGGCGTGTACGCTCACGGACATGGAGTTCCTGCGCGGCCAGGACGAGCTGGAGACCGTCTTCGAGCTTGACCGCAGCGTCGCCAAAGTGACCGAAGACGGCCAGAACGTCGGTAACGGCTTCATCTGCTTTGACCTGGGCACCTCCATCGCCCTGGCCGGCATGATGATGATGATGGGCGAATCGGTCATTCGCGAGCAGGTCAAAAAGAAAGACTACAACGAGGAGATCCAAGAGGGTTTCCAAGAGATCGCCAACCAGGTGGTGGGCGCGCTCAATGACCTCGTTGAGAAGAAGATCGAAAACGGACACATCCTACTCAATTTGCCCACCCACCACGTGGCGTTTGGCGAATACCCCGATTTCCTGCCACAGAACGAAACCTATCTTTCGGCTTCGTGCGACATCCAGGTCGGCGACTTCAATCCCGAAGAGTCTAAATGGCTCTTCTCCCGTGGATTGGTTGACGCACTGACCGGCGTGCGGGTGGAAGGCACGCCAGAAGAGGAAGCGGCGGACGCCACTGGCGGCGGCGCAGGCGCTGATGCGGCGGGCGGCGGCGCAGGCGGCGACTTTGCCGACGGCGATATCGGCTCAGCGGCCGAATTGGGTGGAGAGGGTTCGGCGCGCGTGGGCGGCGCATCCTCCTCTGGTGGTCTGGATGACGTTGGCGGCGGCGGCGGCATTGACGACGGCCTGGAGTTCCTCGATGGCGGCTCCGGCGACTCCGATGTAGAGTTCATCGATGGCGGCGGTTTCGGCGACAGTGAAGACGGCATCGAATTCCTCTCTGACGAGGATGGCCCCGGCGGGCCTGGCCCCTATCCAGACCACGTCTACACCAGCGGCGACGGCCTGCCCATTCCCAATGAGCCGGGCAGCGTCAAGGCGGTGATGACCGAACTGCCCTTCTCACTCAAGGAGACTGATCGCGCCATCAAGGCGATCAACGCGGTGCGTCGCGACGGCTATCGTTACATCGGCATCGACAATGGCGAAGGCAAATTGATCCGCGTGCTCTCTCAGAGCGACGTGCGCCAATTGATGGGGCCGTTCTTCGGCACCAAGGCGCTCACCGCACGGGATAAAGCGATCTACACCGTGCCCATCGGCAAGCTCAACATCAAACAGGAGCTCATCGCCATCTCCATTGACGGCAGCGTCAATCAGGCGGCGGATCTGGTCTCCGAATACAATCTGCGCGCCCTGCCGGTGGTGAGCAAACAGGGCGTATTGCGCGGTTTCGTCACCGTGCACGGCCTGGTCAGCTTCTTCCGCCGTAAGAAACAGGGGTGATCTTTCACACCTGAGAAATATAGGGTGTAAGATGGAAGAGGCTGGGGCTTTGCCCCAGACCCCATGAGGGCGCCGCCCTCAACTCGCCAGGGCTTTGCCCTGGACCCACCAGGGGAATGATTCCCCTGGACCCCTGTGAGTCTTGTCAGTTGAAATCAGAATCGGATAGTTTGGGTATTGGTCATGAAAGATATCGAGGGCTTTGCCCTCGAGCTCCCAAGATCAACAACCAAACCATGGGCTCCGCCCTTTGATTGTTGATACGGCTGCGCCTGGGGCCGCTGTGGGCGCGGCCCCCAGACGATTCGGCAGGATTGCCGAATCGGACTCGCGCAGCGAGCCCGAAGGGTGAGGGCCATGGATGGCCCGAATCACCCCGCCGCCGACCAGTCGGCGGCCAATAGTCAGCTCAAGCTCAATCTACGTTACGCAAACATTGGCCGTTCTCAGCAGTTTTGGTTTTGACTCGCTATATGACCTCGTGCTTGCACACAAATTTGTGATCACACACTGTTGATCCTGATAGGTCCGGCCTTTTATCGCCATGGGCTCCTCCCCCTCCTCGATCCCCCTGTTTCGTCCCGATCTCACCACCGCGGACGCCGACGCCATAAACGCCGTCAGCGCCGCGCCTCAGTGGATCGACGCCGACTGCGTTACGCAATTGGAAGCCCACTGCGGCGCCCTGTGGAATCGCCACGCCATCGCCTTTGTGGACGCCGAAGCCGCCATGGACGCGCTCAAACAGGTGTTGGAATGGCCCGATGGCGCGCAGCTCGGCGTGGATGCGCTGCTGGAGCCTGCATGGCGTGAAGCGCTCAGCGCCCACTGGCTGCGCGCCGTGGTCAGCGACATCGACGCCAATGGTCACACCGCGCCCGTTTCCGCGACGCAGGCAACGCCGCTGACGGCGCACTTGATTCAACACACCGATGGCCTGCCTGCGCCGGAATCCGCTTGGCGCGCCTCCGATTGCCCCATAGAGATCATCAGCGACGTCCCCACACCCCTGCCGGGGGTGGGCAGGGCATCCATTCTGCTGCTGAGCATGGATCCCGGGCAGATGCTGCAAGGAGGCGGCCTGTGTCTGCTGCTGGACGCCGACTCTGAACGCGCCGCCGCCTTGCGCGCCGCCCGCACTGAATTACCTGCCACATTGGCCTGTGCTCTGGCGCGTAGCCAATGGGCTCAGGTCCAGCATCTGCTCGCCCGGCGCGCGCAAACGGCGATGGCCTATGCGAGGTTGCGCCATCGGGGACTGTTCACGCTGCCCCCTGTTCCCGCCAGCGGACGCCATTGGCGTCACTTTACCCTCGCTTTTGAGTCCACTGCGCAACGGGATGATTTCCTGGCGTTTCTCAACCGTGCACAGATCCACGCCGCCGCCCCGCCAGGATGGGCGTTGGCCCCCGATGAGGCGGCGCTGCCGGGCGTAAACAGATGGTTGCGCCACAGTTTACGCCTGCCGATTTACGCCGCTTTGGACGACGCTGAACGTAAGCGAGTGATCAACCGCATACATCGTTGGAGCGAACGCAACGATAACCGCTGAAATCCGGCGCAAAACCGGGTAGAGTACGGGGTTCGAAAAAAACATTGCCCTGCGCAGAGCGATTCTCCTCTTCGCACAGCGGCAAAGCTTTTCAGTAACCATCCGGGAGGCCCGAGAGTGGCTCAGGTTGACGACCAACATATTTTCGACGAAGTGGACGAACGTCTGCATCACGACCGCATGCACGAGCTGTGGCTGGCCTATCGCGGTTGGTTGATCGGCGGACTGGTCGCCTTCTTCGGCGCGCTGATCACCTACGTGGGCGTGCGCGATTACCGGCAGAGCCAGGCCAACGCCGCCTCTGACGCCTACCGCGCGGCGCTGTCGCAACTGCAAGCGGATCCGGCCAAGGGCCAAGACGCGCTGCTGCAGGTGATCGGCGAACACGCTGGCGACGGTTACGGCCAACTGGCGCGGCTGCAACTGGCCGCGGCGCTGATGGCCGACAAAAAGAACGATGAAGCGCTGCATCAGTTGGAGACCCTGGCCAATGAAGCCAGCGACCCGGCGCTGCGCTCCCTGGCGCTGCTCAACGCCGCCTATGCGGTGGTGGATAGCGACATCAACAAAGCCCTGGGCTACGCCAACCGCATCGAAGAGGCCTCCGCCTATCGCGCCCACGCGCTGGAGCTGATGGGTTTGGCCGCGCAAAAGGGCGGCGACACGCAGCAAGCCCTGGCGCGCTATGCCGAAGCGATGAAAAAGGGCCCCCCCGCCGGTTTACGGGATCGACTGGCGCTGCGCCTGGAGCGCCTGGGCGGCGCCGAAGCGTTGAAGAACGCGCTGCCCTCCGCGCAACAGGTTCCGGCGGAATAGAATGAGTCGGCCCTTTACCGGGCCGTTGATGGGAGAGACTGCGATGAATCAGCCCACATGCGCCACGCGCGCGCTCCGACCCCGCCTCTGGCTGGCGGCGTTGCTGGCGCTGCTGCTCGGCGGCTGTAGCACCGTCAACTCCATGACCGAGTGGGTGGTGGGCGCCGATGACGACCTGGATGAGGAGATCTCCACCTACGTGGAGCCCACCCCGGGCGCGCCCACGGGCCTGCAACGGGCTTGGTCCCATGGCGTGGTCGGCTCGCCGGACAAGTACATGCCGCAGCCGCGCCACTTTGAAGAGAGCGGCGGCGCGCTGTTCATCAGCGGCTTCCAGGGTGACGTGACCCGGGTGGACGCCGCCACCGGCCGCAGCAGTTGGGATGTGGATCTGGATACGCCCATCTTCGGCGGCGTCACCACCGATGGCGCGCGGGTCTACGTGGGCGACGCCGACGGTCACGCCATCGCCCTGGATGCGGCCACCGGCGCGGAAGTTTGGCGCGAGCGCCTCTCCACCAAGATCAGTTCCGCGCCCATGGTTCAGGGGGAACTGGTCTTCTTCCAAACCCTGGATAACCGCATCTACGCGCTCAACGCCGCCACCGGCAAGCGCGTCTGGTTCCACGGCGGCTCGCCCTCGCCCCTGTCGATGATGGGCGCCGCCTCCCCCACCGCCTTCTCCCACGGCATTCTGGCGGGCTACTCCACCGGCGACGTGCATGCGTTTGAGCCCCAAACCGGCAAGGATGTGTGGGATCGCAACCTCACCGTCATCGGCGGCCGCACCGAGTTGGATCTGCTGCAGGATGTGGACGCCGACCCGGTGGTCTCCGGTCTGCGCATCTACGTGGTCAGCCACCAGGGCCGTTTGATGGCCATCTACGCTCCCAACGGCGCCCAGGTGTGGCAGTCGCGTCTGTCGGCGCTGCGCACGCCGCTGCTGGATGGCGCGCGCCTCTACGTCGCCGACGTCGAAGGCTATCTGCACGCGCTCTCCGCCGAAGATGGAACCCCGTTGTGGAAAACCCGTCTGAGCGACGGCATGCTCACCGCGCCCACCCGCTTTAAGGATCAGATCATCGTCGCCGACGATTCCGGCCGTCGTTTCGCCGTCGATCCCGCCAGCGGGCGCGTGCTGGGCATGGACAAGAGCGGCGAGAGCTATCAGGCCGATCCCCTCATCGCTGCAGGCGGGCTCTACCTGCTCACCCGCGATGGCGATCTGGAGCGATTTGAGTGATGCTGTGCATGCTCTGTGCTGAAGACAATTGATGATTGAAAGATATCGAGGGCTTCGCCCTCGAGCTCCCAAGATCAACAGCCACACCGTGGGGCGCCGCCCCATGAATTGATGTTACGGCTTCGCCTATGGCCGCTGGGGTCGCGGGTCCCAGACCCCGCCCAGCAAATCGCTTGCGATTTGCGTATCAACAAATTTGTCGGCCATAAATGTCCGACTTTTCCCCATTTTCGCTTTTTGCGGCGCTAACAATGTCGCTGAGTCTCGTGAAATGACGCTTTTGCCTCCCCCCCTTATCGCCCTGGTTGGTCGCCCCAATGTGGGCAAATCCACCCTGTTCAATCGCCTCACGCGCACCCGCGACGCCCTGGTGGACAACACCCCAGGCCTCACCCGCGACCGCCAATACGGGGTGATCAAACGCGGCGACAACCCCTATCGCCTGGTGGACACCGGCGGCTATGAAGCCGACCCGCAAGAGTCCATCGTGCATCTGATCCGCGAACAGACCATCGTCGCCATGGAAGAGGCCGATCTGGTGGTGTTCGTGGTGGATGGCGCCGCCGGCATCGCCGCCGACGATCTGGAGATCGCCGAAAAGCTGCGCATCTCCGGCAAGCCGGTGATCGTAGCGGTGAACAAGACCGAAAAGCGCCTGGATGAGCGCTCGGCGGTGATGTTCTACGAACTGGGCCTGGATCCGGTGGCGCCCATCTCCGCCTCCCAGGGCATCGGCGTGATGGATCTGCTGGATCTGCTGGAGGAGAAGCTGGGACGCATCGTCCCGCCTGAACTGGAGCTGGACGAAGAGGGCCTTCCCAAAGAGGGTCTTGCCGAAGAGGAGAAGACCCCCACCCGGCTGGCCATCGTCGGCTGCCCCAACGCGGGCAAAAGCTCCCTGATCAATCGCCTGCTGGGCGAGCATCGCATGCTGGTTTCGGAGATCGCCGGGGCTACCCGCGATTCCGTCGACTCCCCGCCCATCACCATCGGCGGCGAGGAGTTCATCCTGGTGGATACGGCGGGCATCCGGCGCAAGGCGCGGGTGTCGCTGCGGGTGGAGAAGTACGCCGCCATCGCCGCCCTCAAGGCCATGGACCGCGCCGATGTGGCCATCATGCTGCTGGACGCCGAACGCGGCATCACCGATCAGGATAAGCGCATCGCCTCCCATGCGGTGGAGTCCGGCTGCGGATTGATCATCGTGGTCAACAAATGGGACTTGATGCCGCGCGGCAGGGATGTGCTCAAAGAGTTCCGCACCGAGATCGACATCGAATTCCCGCGTCTGTCCCACTGCCCGATTCAGATGATCAGCGCCAAGAGCGGCTTTGGCGTCGACAAGCTGATGCCGTTGGCGACAAAGATCAGCCGCGCGGTGAAGATGCGCATCTCCACCGGCGAGTTCAACCGCTGGCTGGAGGGCGCCACCGAGCGCAATCCGCCGCCGCGCGCGGGCGGCAAGCCGGTGAAGATGCGCTATGGCTCCCAGGTGAAGGTTTCGCCGCCCACCTTCGTCATCTTCGCCAACCGCCCGGAGAAGGTCGGCGACGCCTACAAGCGCTATCTGGAGAATCAGTTGCGCGCGGCCTATCCGCTGGATGGCGCGCCGTTGCGTTTGATCTTCCGCGGCGGCGCCAATCCGTATGAACCGGAAGCGGGAAAGCGGGTCAAAAAGGTCAATCCGCGCAGTCCCAAGCCGTACAAAAAGCGCATGAAAGCCGCCCGCGCCGCCTGTGCGACAGGATCAACCTGCGCCATTCCGACAAAAAAAGAAAATAAGCGTGGAGATATAAGAGACTGGGGCTTCGCCCCAGACCCCACCAGGGCTTCGCCCTGGACCCACGAGGGCTCTGCCCTCGACCCACGAGGGAAATGATTTCCCTCGACCCTCGTTAGTTTTGCTCCGTGCTGGCGCGTTGTCTTGTCACTCACTCGACTGTTCGCGCCTGCTCCGCTCTCGACAGGTCGAAAATCCCGACATTTATGGCGGGATTTTCGGGGGCCTGGGGGCCGCGCCTCCAGCGGCCATAGGCGAAGCCGTATCATCAATTAGTGGGGCGGCGCCCCACGGTTTGGCTTTTGATCTTAGGGGAGCTTGAGGGCGCAGCCCTCAATATCTCAAAGCATTCCATTTTTTCAGATCACCCAACCCGGATACTCCTCACAGAGAGGTTCCCATGGGACACGTCATCTCCCTGGTCAATGAGCGCCGCAAAACGCGGCAATTGCACGTGGGCTCCGTCGCCGTCGGCGGCGACGCCCCCATCAGCGTGCAGTCCATGACCAACACCGACACCCGCGACATCCCCGCCACCCTGGCGCAGATCACCGCTCTGGCCGAAGCGGGCGCGGACATGGTGCGGGTCTCCTGCCCCGACCCGGAGTCAGCGCAAGCGGTTAAAACCCTGGTGGCGGAGTCCCCGGTTCCCCTCATCGCCGATATCCACTTCGACCACCGCTTGGCGCTCACCGCGCTGGAGGGGGGCATCCACTGCCTGCGCATCAACCCCGGCAACATCGGCTCCGACGAGCGGGTGCGTTCGGTGGTGAGCGCGGCGCGGGAGCGCAATGTGCCCATCCGCATCGGCGTCAACGCCGGCTCGCTGGAGAAGCACCTGCTGGAGAAATACCGCGAGCCGTGCGCCCCGGCCATGGTGGAGTCGGCGCTGCACCACATCCGCATTCTGGAGGGTCTCAATTACCCGGAGATCAAGATCAGCCTCAAGGCCAGCGACGTGGGCATGACCGTGCAGGCTTATCGCCTGTTGGCCAAACAGGTGGACTACCCGCTGCATCTGGGCATCACCGAAGCGGGCGGCCTGCTGCCGGGCTCGGTGAAGTCGGCCATCGGCTTGGGCCTACTGCTGGTGGAGGGGATCGGCGATACGCTGCGCGTCTCCCTCTCCGCCGATCCGGTGGAGGAGATCAAAGTCGGGTTTGAGATTCTCAAGGCGCTGCAACTGCGCTCGCGGGGGGTCAACATCATCGCCTGTCCCACCTGCGCGCGGCAGGAGTTCCCGGTGATTGACGTGGTGGCGCAGTTGGAGAAGCGGTTGGCGCACATTCGCGAGCCGGTGACGCTGTCGATTATCGGCTGCGTGGTGAATGGTCCGGGCGAGGCCAAGGAGACTATGGTGGGCGTGGTGGGCGGTGCAGGTGAAAATCTGATCTACCGCTTGGGCCAGACCGATGGCAAGGCGGGGGATGAGTCGCTGGTGGAACAGGTGGCGCAGCGTGTGGAAGAGGCGGCGGCGCGCCTGCGCGAAAAGGCGGAGAAGGAGTAGTCGCCACACGCAACCACAACGGCACAGAACAGCCAATGTTTGCGTGACGTTCGGCGAGCTTGCGCTGACTATTGGCCGCCGACTGGTCGGCGGCGGGGTCTGGGGGCCGCGCCCCCAGCGGGTGTGGGCGGCGCCCACGGTGTGGCCTTTGATCTTAGGGGAGTTTGAGGGCGCAGCCCTCAATATCTTTCATCGTCCAAAATTAAGCCCTCATGTGCTCACGAGTTGAGTCACGCCCCCAGCTTGAAGCGTCCCGCCACTTCGCTCAAGCGCGCGCTCATCTGAATCAAATCGCTGGCCTGGGTGGCCACCTGCTGGCTCACATCGCGCATATCCACCGCTTCGCGTTGCACGGTCTGCGCATTGCTCTCCAACTCGCTGGCCAATCCACGAATCGCCGTCACCTCGGTGGCGATGTTGGAGCTGTCGGCAAAGGCGTCGTTGACATTCTCGGTCACATCGCCCACCTGCAGCACGGCGGTGGAGACGCTGGCGCTCACTTCGCTGATGGCGGTGGTGATCTCGCTGGCGTTGCGATTGGTCTCGGCCACCGCTTCGGTCAAAGAGATCACTGTATTGGTCACATCGCTGTTCTGCGCGGTGACCGCCACCATGGACTCGCCCACCTCCGACAGAGTGACATGCTGTTCGCCCACCTCATTGAGAATCTCGTTGTTGAGTTGATGCACGCCCGTCACCAACTCACTGATCTCCTTGGAGACCGTGGCTGATTGGCCTGCGCCCTTCTGAATGCTTTCGACGCTGGCGATGATCTGCTCGGTGGCGGCGTTGGTCTGTCCGGCCAGCTCCTTGACCTCGGTGGCCACCACCGAGAAGCCTTTGCCCGCCTCCCCCGCGCCAGCGGATTCGATGGCGGCGTTGAGCGCCAGCATGCCGGTGCGATCAGCGATCTCCTTGATCAATTTCACTACCCGACCGATATCGCGCGACTCCACACTGAGCTCCTGCATGATGCGCAGGGATTCGTCGGAGCGCTCATGAGCCAATTGGGATTGCTTTGAAGCGCTGTCGCAGCGCTGGCGCACCTGTCCCAGGGAGACGCCCAGTTCGCTGACGGCGTCGGCGGTGGACTGCAGAGCGGTTTGACTGTCATGGGCCGAGCGTCCCACCGACTCCAACCCGGTGGAGAGTTCGGTGACCGACTGCGACACCATGCGCAGGTTGATGCTGGCCTCTTCGGCGGCGCTGGCCAGTGTGGTGAGGTCCGACGCCACCAGATGCGAGGCGTCGTTGATTTTCCGCATGCGGGCGTTGGCCGAACTGACGGCCGCGTCGGTGACTTGCAGATTGCGCGTCATCGCCGCCACCGAGCCGTTCATGCCATCCACCTGCTTGAGGGTCTGCGCCGAGGCGCCGCTCAAATCGTGGCTGACCGACTGCATGGTCTCGGCGCTGCGTCCCAGGCTGCGGGTTTCGCTCTGCACCGTCTCCAGCACCTCTCTGAGCTGCGCGCGCATATTGCGCAGCAGGCCGGTCAACTGGGTGATCTCATCACGCCCACGCGCCACCGCGTCCACGGTCAGGTCGCCTTGGGCGATGGCTTTGGCCAGATTGCCCAAACGTCCCAACGGACGCGTGATGGAGAGGGTGAGAATCCAAGCGATCAGAACCGAAAGAATCAGGGCGGCCAGGGTGATCACCACGCTGGCGCGCATCAGATTATCGGAGATAGCGTGGGCTTCTTGGGCGCTGGCGGCACTGCCCTGCTCCACCACGCTCACCACTTTGCCAAGCTGCTCGTCCATGCTCTGGCTGGCCTCGGACAAACGCGCTCGTTGCACCTGCGCCGCATGGCGGCTCTCCTGCCCAATCAGATGCGCCGCCATGATGCCTTCGGCCAACGGCGTCAACTGCTCCTGACGCGCGGTGTTGATGGCGGTGAGCAGGTCCCGTTGATCCTGCGCATCCACCCACATCACCTTGTTCTTGGGGTCGAACGAGCCATCGAGCAGCGCCTTGATCCAAAATTCGGTCTTCTCAATCGCCGCATCGAACCCTGCGCGCGCCTGCGTGCGCCCCGCATCATCCTCAGCGGCGGCGTAGCGATTCATCGCCAGGCGCGCCAGGGTGAAATTCAAACGAATGCGCACGGCGATATTGACCCAGGTGTTCTCCTTGCCGATCAACTCTTTGACCGTATATCCGGCGGCAATGCGCTGATCCATGCGCTCCTGAGTCAACTGCGCGAACTGATCCGCATTGGCGAAAATGGCGTCAAACGCCTGCTCGAACTGGGCGGCGGCCTGAACCTGACTGGCATGCGCGGCGCTGGCCTCCTGCGCTTTGGCGCGCACCTGCTGCAACACCGGGAAGAAGTTGGCGGCATAGAACGCCTGCGCGCTCTTGACCTGGGCCGCCAACTCTTGGAACAGCGCCCTATCAGGGTGTTCGGCATGCTCTTCGCGCAATATCTCCTGGAACTTGCGACTCTGCTGCTCAAACCCCTGCTTGGCCTGTTCAATGCGGGTCCACTCCGCTTGCAACCGCGTTGCGTTGCCATAGGCCTCCAACAGGTTGGCCGCCATCACCTGCTGCTTGAGCAGATTGGCGCCCATGGCGTTGGCCGCCGACACCATCTCGTTATTGACCAGAATCTGCTCGCCCTTGTGGGAGATTCGCTCCATGCCCCAGCGCCCGCCATAGGCGATCACCATCAGCGCGACGATCACCACGGCAAATCCCAGCGCCAGACGTGGCCCCACTTTCAGCAGTCGCAACGCTGGCAGCAGCGCCTCAACGCCGCCCTTGGGCGGCTGCGCGCCATTGTCGTGGCTCCTCTGAGCGGCAAGTTTGGGTCCCGCAGCGATGGCGTCCCTGTTGGGGACCTTCACCGAATGGGCGTCACGAGGGTCGATGGGGGCGCGAATGTTCATGGGTGGCGGCTCGATGGGTAATGGATAGGCGCGCCAGACGTCGTCGTTACCGGACAGGCAAGCGCACAACTCGACGGAGGCGAGAATAGCAACAGTTGATCACGGGACGCCTTGGCGCATTATGCAACGCGCCAAAGGTTATGCTGTATTACAGAAGGTTCGTGAAAACGGTGTGAGCGGGGAGTGGAATCTTCTTCGCAAAGACGATTTACCAGGGTTATGCCGGGGAAATGGAGCTGGGCGTAACAGAGAGCGTTATATAGTCGCCGCAGAAGAGAATTAGACATTTGAAGCGAGAAGATATCGAGGGCTCCGCCCTCGAGCTCCCAAGATCAACAGCTACACCGTGATTCGGACCATCCCTGGTCCTCACCCTTCGGGCTCGCTGCGCGAGTCCGATTTGGCATTCCTGCCAAATCGTGGGCTCCGCCCATGTATGGTCCGCTCCGCCACGGCAAGAGAAAATGTCCACTGATGTGTGAGGCTTAGTCGCGCCCATGTATCCGGCCTGTTGATGAGGGGCTTGTCGCCCTCTGGCCCTGATGGAATTCGCGCGTGGCCCTCCTCAACACACCCTCGGCCTCTATGGGCCCTTGGGCGAAACAGGTTCTTGACCACGCAGGGCTATGCCGTTTCACGCCATCAATCTCGACTCTCTCTCGCAACCTGGCTGGTGGGATCTCTTTCTCTTTCCTTATCGGCCTGTTTTTCTTTTAGAGTTGTATTGCGCTCTCTCTACACAGCGGCGCTGGCCCCATAGGCCTCCTGCTTCACCAGCATCGCCCATGTATGGTCCGCTCCGCCACGGCAAGAGAAAATGTCCACTGATGTGTGAGGCTTAGTCGCGCCCATGTATCCGGCCTGTTGATGAGGGGCTTGTCGCCCTCTGGCCCTGATGGAATTTGCGCGTGGCCCTCCTCAACACACCCTCGGCCTCTATGGGCCCTTGGGCGAAACAGGTTCTTGACCACGCAGGGCTATGCCGTTTCACGCCATCAATCTCGACTCTCTCTCGCAACCTGGCTGGTGGGATCTCTTTCTCTTTCCTTATCGGCCTGTTTTTCTTTTAGAGTTGTATTGCGCTCTCTCTACACAGCGGCGCTGGCCCCATAGGCCTCCTGCTTCACCAGCATCGCCCACGCGCTGCGCGCCATGCGGTTGGCCAGCGCCACCACTGCTCTATTTGCGCCGCGACGTTCCGACACCGACACTGCCCACTGGCTGCGGCGATCCGGCTTGTTTTCACACACGCGCAACGCCGCCCGCGCCCCATGGATCAACAGGGTGCGAAGATAACCATTTCCCCGTTTGCTGATCCCCGTCAGCCACGCCTTGCCCCCTGTGGAGTGCTGATTCGGAACCAACCCTATCCATGCCGACAGCTCCCGGCCATTCTTAAACGCCCGCACATCCCCCACCGACGCCAACAGCGCCGTCGCCGTGATCGGTCCCACTCCCGGGATCGTCATCAGCAATCGACACTGCGGCTCCGCCTTGGCCAGCGCCTCAATCTCACGCTCATATTTGCCGATGCGCTCATCCAAATGCGCCAGCTCATCGCGCTCATCCTCCAGAATTACGCGAAAATTGGCGCTCATTTCCGAGCTCTCATCACTCAAAATCAGCACAATCGCCCGCCGCGCCTGTTTGATGCTCTTGGGAAAGACAATCCCATACTCGGCAAGCAGTCCGCGAATCTGGTTCACCAACGCCGTGCGGTTCTTCACCGCCAGACTGCGTATCCGATGCAGCGACAATATCTCTTGCTGGGCAACGCTTTTGATCCCCACAAAACGCATATTCGGACGCTGTACCGCTTCACATATCGCCTCAGCGTCCACGCTGTCGTTCTTGTGCCGCTTCACGTAGGGCTTCACATATTGCGGCGCCATCAAACGCACATCATGCCCATATCCCTGAAATTTCCGCGCCCAATGGTGGGCGCCGCTACTGGCTTCCATCCCCACCAGGCACGGCGGCAGTTGCGCCATGTACTCCAGGAGCTCGTCTCGTTTCAGTCGCTTCTTGAGAACGCTTTTGCCGCGCGCATCCACGCCATGCAACTGAAACACGCTCTTGCCCAGATCAATACCCAGTACCCGTACCTGTCCGTTTTCGATATGATTGCTCATGGTCCGCTCCGACTCCGTTTAGATGGAAAAACACACCACCATCTTGGCCCATTGCGAGGCCGTTTGGGTAGCGGAGCGGACCATTCCATTACACCCGCTTAAGGGTCACAGACCCTTAAGAATCCCGCCTCCGGCCAGCCGGAGGCCAATAGTCAGCGCAAGCTTTACCTGTGTCACACAAACATTGAGGAGCCTGTGCAATTCTGAATTGCGGTGACTATACCGCAAAGCTCTCTTGGACGAAGGGGACCAACGCATCGAGCAGGTTTTGCGCATCGACGGCGGAGAGTTGCGCCAAGTGGGAATAGGTGTTGAGCGCATAGCGATCGCTCAACCCCACCGACAGGCTGGAGAGGGGAATCGCGCCCATGGACCAACGGCCAAAGCGGCGCTGCGGGATCTCATCGATCCAGATGGTGCGGACATCCTTATGGCGCGAGTCACGTTTAATGGCGTCGTAGAGGGTCACCACGGTCTGTTTGGGACCTTCCAGACACTGCATGAACAGATTGTCATTGTGCAACAGCGCGCCGGTGATGTCGTGGGTGGCGTTAAAGCGCTGGGCAGTCTCCAGAATCGCCGTCAGATCACCCTCTTGGATGCGCGGCTTGCTGATGTAGAGCAGGGCGTAGAGCGGCTCATGGGTCATGACGAGACTCCTGATCAATCCACAGCAGGCGGAGTAGAGGCGGCCAGGCGGTTGATCAATCCGGCCACATATCCGGCGCCGAATCCGTTGTCGATATTCTGCACGGTGACGTTGGCGCTGCAACTGTTGAGCATGCCCAGCAGCGCCGAGAGACCGCCAAAGCTGGCCCCATACCCCACCGAGGTGGGCACGGCGATGACCGGCTTATCCACCAGTCCCCCCACCACTGACGGCAGCGCCCCCTCCATGCCCGCCGCCACCACGAACACATGGGCGGTCTGCAGCAACTCATGAGCGGCCAACAGTCGATGCAGTCCCGCCACTCCGGCGTCGTAGTGGGTCTGCACCCGCGCGCCCAACATGCGCGCGGTCAGCGCGGCCTCTTCGGCCACCGCCGCATCGCTGGTGCCGGCGCACAGCACCGCCACCAGTCCAATCGGCTCGATGTCGCTGGGGGTCTCTCTATAGAGACAGCGGGCGGTGGCGTTATGGTGCAGTTGGGGAAACAGTTCCAGCAGAGCAGCCGCGCGCTCGGGAGCCACGCGGGTGACCAGCAGGTCGCGGTCGTGGGGCAGCGCGCGGGTGAGGATCGCCTGCAGATGGTCATCACGCTTGCCCTCGGCCAGAATCACCTCGGGAAAGCCGTGACGCAGTTCGCGCTGGGTGTCGATGCGCGCCACCACGCCGTCGGCGCCGTGGGCCACCGGATCGGCGGGAAAGCCCTTGAGCCGCGCCATGGCGGCGTCGACATCACTGTGGCCCGCCGCCACCGCCTCCAGCAGTTGACGCAATGTTTCGGAATTCACATCGCCCCCGATTGGTCGCGTGGAGAGTTAGAAGTGGGTCCAGCCGCTCTTGCCCAGAGTGAACGGCTCGCCATGCTTGACCACCTCCACCCGGCTCTCCTCGCCCTGAGGCAGGATCTCGCCGATTTCGGTGATGCTGATGTCCAGGTCGGCGGTGATGCGCGCCAGCAGCTCCACCGCGCCGGTGGCCACGGTGAACAGCAGTTCATAATCCTCGCCGCCGGTGATCAGCAGCGACTCCAGATCCGCCGACGCATTGACCGCATTGCGCGCCGCCTCGGACAGGGGAACCCGCTCCAGATCGATGCGCGCGGAGACGCCGGAAGCCTGGCAGATGTGTTTGAGATCCGCCGCCAGGCCATCGGAGACGTCAATGCAGGCGTTGATCACGGCGGAGTCCTGCAGCGCCAGACCCAGCGGCACGCGCGGTTCGGGCAGTTGATGGCGGCGCATCAGATAGGCGCGATCATCGGCGCTGGCGATCTTCAACTGACCCAGACGCTGGGCCAGACCCAGCGCCGAATCGCCGATGGTGCCGGAGACGAACACCCGGTCCCCGGGTTGGGCGGCGGAGCGCAGTTGCGCGCGATCCTGCCCCAACAGCCCCATCATCTGCATATTGATGGCGATACAGCCTTTGGAGGCGGTGGTGTCGCCGCCGATCAGCGACACGTCATACAGCGCCAGCGCCTCTTTGACGCCGCGCGCGAACTCCTCGGCCCAGCTCAATTTGGTCGAGGCCGGCAGCGCCAGCGACAGCAGGCACCAGTGGGGATTGGCGCCCATGGCGGCCATGTCCGACAGGTTGACCCGCACCGTCTTCTGACCCAGCAGGAAGGGGTCGGCGTCGGAGCTGAAGTGCACCCCCTCCATGAGCATGTCGGTGGTCACCGTCAACTGCTGGGTGCGGGGGATCTGCAACACCGCCGCATCGTCGCCCTGGCCCACTTTCAGGTTGTCGTCGCCCGACCCCTGCAGCGGCGCAAACAGCGTGTTGATCAGGCCGAATTCGCCCAGCGCGGCGATGGTTTTGTTGCTCTCGTTGCTCAACCTTATTCCCCCCATTGCCGATAGGGCGCCGCGTCCGCATCACGAATCAGCGCGGCGACCCGATCCAGCACCCCATTGACGAAGCGGCCCGACTGCTCGCTGCCGAACCGTTTGGCCACCTCAATGGCCTCATTGATGATGACATTCAGCGGCGTGGCCGGTTCATACAGAATCTCATGGGCGCCCACACGCAGAATATTGCGCTCGATTACCGATACCCGCTCCGGGGTCCAGTTGTCCACCGCGCGAATCACCCAGCCATCCAGCATCTCGCGCCGGTTCCACACCGCCGGCATCAACTGGTGGTAGTACTCCATATCGGCGCCTTCGGCGTTGCGGTCGTCCGCCGCCTCGCGCGCGGCGCGATCCACCGGCGTGCCCGCCACTTCACAGGCGTAGAGCGCCTGCAGCGCCAACTCGCGGGCGCGATGGCGCGGCCCGCGCGTGGCGTAACGCCCTTTGCCGCCGCCTTTCGGCGGCGCATCCTGTTCCGATCCGTGGTTCGAACCCTGACTCATGGGCCGCTATCCTTGTGCGCCAAACGAACGGCTTAAAACGCCTTGAGCAGATTGACCATCTCCACGGCGGAGATGGCCGCTTCCCAACCCTTGTTGCCCGCCTTGGTTCCGGCGCGGTCGATGGCCTGCTCCACACTATCGGTGGTGAGCACGCCAAACGCCACCGGCACCCCCGACTCCAGGCTCACCGCCGCCACCCCTTTGGTGACTTCCGACGAAACGTAGTCGAAGTGGGGGGTGGAGCCGCGAATCACCGCGCCGAGGCAGACCACGGCGTCGAACTTGCCGGATTTGACCGCCTTTTGCGCCGCCAGGGGGATCTCAAACGCGCCGGGCACGCGGGCGATGGTGATGTCCCCCGCCGCGCCGCCGTGGCGCTGAATGCAGTCCACCGCGCCCTCCACCAAACGTTCGGTGATGAAGCTGTTGAAGCGGCCCACAATCAGGCAGTAGCGATGGCCGGTGGCCGACAGGTTGCCTTCGATCTGCGTCATCTCGCTCATAAAGACGGTTTCCCTCGGGTTGGGAGAGTGATTACTCGCCATCGCCCAGCGCGGCGTCAGAGCCGAACTGGCGCAGCATGTGGCCCAGTTTGTGTTTCTTGGCCTTCAGGTAACGCTCATTGATCTCACCGGCGGGCATCTCGATGGGCACGCGATCCACCACATCCAGTCCATAGCCCTGCAAGCCAATGATCTTCTTCGGATTGTTGGTCATCAATCGCATGTGGCGCACGCCCAGATCCTTGAGCATCTGCGCGCCGATGCCATAGTCGCGCAGATCCGCCTGGAAGCCCAGCTCTTCGTTGGCCTCCACGGTGTCGCGCCCTTGGTCTTGCAGGTTGTAGGCGTGCATCTTGTTGATCAGGCCGATGCCGCGCCCCTCCTGACGCAGGTAGAGGATCACCCCACGACCATCGGCGCCGATCTGCTCCATGGCCGCGCGCAGCTGCGGACCGCAGTCGCAGCGCAGCGAGCCGAACATATCGCCGGTCAGACACTCGGAGTGCACCCGCACCAGCACCGGCTCGCCGTCGTCGACGTTGCCTTTGACCAGCGCCACGTGCTGATTGTCATCCACATCGTTGGTGTAGACGATGAGGTTCCAGTCGCCGCCGTAGGCGCTGGGCAGCTTGGTCTCCACCGCGCGGTGCACCAACGCCTCATGCTCGGTGCGATAGGCGATCAGATCATCAATCGCGCCGATCTTGATGCCCATCTCGCGGGAGAACTCCAGCAGATCCGGCAGACGCGCCATGGAGCCGTCGTCCTTGAGGATCTCGCAGATCACCGCCGCCGGTTTGTGCCCGGCCAGACGCGACAGATCCACCGACGCCTCGGTGTGGCCGGCGCGCACCAGCACGCCGCCGTTCTTGGCCACCAACGGGAACACGTGGCCGGGGCGCACGATATCCTCGGGGCGGCTGTTGTCGTCGATGGCGGTGGCGATGGTGTGGGCGCGATCGTACGCCGAGATGCCGGTGGTGACCCCCTCCTTGGCCTCAATGGAGACGGTGAAGGCGGTTTTGAACTTGGCGTCGTTATCCACCACCATCAGCGGCAGGCGCAGATAGTCCACCCGCTCCTGGGTCAGCGCCAGACAGATCAGCCCGCGGCCATATTTGGCCATGTAGTTGACCGCTTCGGCGGTGCAGTATTCAGCGGCGATGATCAGATCGCCTTCGTTTTCACGATTCTCGTCATCCACCAGAATGACCATCTTGCCCTGGCGGAAGTCGTCCAGAATCTCTTGGGTGGTGTGCAGTTCAGACATCGTTTTTCCAGGTTAGCGCGCGTCCCGAATTCGGCTTGGGAGGCGCTTTACCAGCAGCGCGCGCAGATGGCGCCGCCGGTCAGGGGTGTGGGGAGCCTGCCCCACAGCAACTTAGCTTCAGGCGAAACCGCGATCCCGCAGGTACGCTTCGGTGAGTCCGCCGCCGGAGCCGCCCTCATCGCTGGAGGCGTCGCCTTTGGCGCGACAGGCGCCGCCGTGTTTGAGCAGGCGCTCCACATAGCGGCCCAGCAGGTCGGTCTCGATATTGACCTTGCTCCCGGCGCTCAGATTCCCCAGGGTGGTCTTCTGCTGGGTCAGCGGAATGACGTTGATGGAGAAGCGGGTGGCCTGATCGTCGTCGATCACCTCATTGACGGTGAGCGACACGCCATCGATGGCGATGGAGCCTTTGGGGATAATATAGCGTCCGAACGCCGCCGGGACACGGAACCATATTTGCGTGGAGCGTCCGCGCGGGGCGATGCGCTCCACCGCCCCCACCACGTCCACGTGGCCCTGCACCAGATGGCCGTCCAGGCGGCCGCCCAATGCCATGGCGCGCTCCAGATTGACCGGACGGCCCGGGCCGATGTCGGGGAACCAGGTTTTGCCCACGCTCTCCTGGGAGACCTCCACGGTGAATGTGGCGCCGCCCATGGCGATCACCGTCAGGCAGGCGCCGGAGACGGCGATGGAGTCGCCCAGTTTGACCTCGCCCATGGGCAGATCGCTGGACACGGTGAGTTTCCAGTCGCCGCTGGACCGCTCCACCGACGCCACCGCGCCGACAGTTTCGATCAAACCGGTAAACATGCGCTATCTCAGGCCACGCCGTGGGCGCGTTTGGCGCCTTCCACGGTGTTCTTGAGCAGCATGGCGATGGTCATGGGCCCCACCCCGCGCGGCACCGGCGTGATGGCCGAGGCCACCTCCTGGCACTCGGCGAAGTCCACGTCGCCGCACAGTTTGCCGTTCTCATCGCGGTTCATGCCCACGTCGATGACCACCGCGCCGGGCTTGATCCAATCCTTTTTGACCATTTTGGCGCGCCCCACCGCAGCGATGAGGATGTCGGCCTGACGGCACTCGGCGGCCAGATCGGCGGTGCGCGAGTGGCACACGGTGACGGTGGCGGAGGCGGCGATAAGCATCATCGCCTGGGGCTTGCCGACGATATTGGAGCGGCCGATCACCACCGCTTTTTTGCCTTTGGGATCGACGCCGTCCTCTTCCAACAGCTTCATCACCCCCCACGGGGTGCACGGCATGTAGGTGGGATCGCCGGTGGCCAAACGACCCACATTATACGGATGGAAACCGTCGGCGTCCTTAGAGGGGTGAATCGCCTCGATCACCTTTTTGTCGTCGATCTGCTTGGGCACCGGCATCTGCACCAGAATACCGTTGACCTTGGGATCGGCGTTGAGCTGGTCGATCAGCGCCAACAGATCCGCCTCCGTGGTGTCGCCGGGCAGCTCGTGGCTGAAGGAGGCCACGCCCACCTCTTCGCAGGCCTTCTTTTTGTTGCGCACATACACATGGGAGGCGGGATCATCGCCCACCAGCACCACCGCCAGACCCGGCGTAAATCCATGTTTTTCCTGCAACTGGGCCACCTCTTCGCGCAGCCCGTCGCGCACTTGCTGGGCAATGGCTTTGCCATCGATGATTTGAGCCATGGGATCCCCCCTGGTTGCCGGTGATGCGGCGCATTGGTCTGTCTGCAAGCGGGTCTTATAGCATGACGGGCGTAAAAAAACCAAAGAATCCAGCGCGCAGGGGATCGACAACGGCGGCGCATTGGCGTCACAATGGCCCGGCAGGGACTCTCTAACCATTTCCGCACGCCCTTTCTGAATCGCAATCCAGGATACATTTCATGAACGGCGTTTTTCTCGCATTGATCAGCATCGCCTTCGCGATGGCCGCCTTCCATCAGCTATTTGGTCCGCCCATCGGCGCCGACGGGGTGGAGCCCATGCAGGCGCTCTCTTTGGCCGCCATCGACAGCGCCGAGGGCGCGGTGGAGCTGGCGTTGAAGCTCATCGGCGTGATGGCGCTGTTCCTGGGCTTGATGAAAGTGGCCGAGAAGGGCGGTCTGTTGGCGATCCTGGCGCGCCTGATCCGCCCGCTGATGACCCGTCTGTTCCCCGAAGTGCCGCCAGATCACCCGGCCATGGGCGCCATGATCATGAACATGGCCGCCAACGCCCTGGGGCTGGGCAACGCCGCCACCCCCTTCGGCATCCGCGCCATGCAGGCGCTGGACTCGCTCAATCCCCACAAAGGCACGGCGACCAACTCCATGGCGCTGTTTTTGGCCATCAACACCTCCTCGGTGACGCTGCTGCCCACCGGGGTGATCGCCCTGCGCGCCGCAGCGGGCAGTTCCGACCCGGCGTCGGTGCTGCCCACCACCCTGTTCGCCACCATCTGCTCCACCGCCGCCGCCATCTTCGCCGCCTTCGCCTATCAGCGCTTCTTCCCCAAGCCGCCGCCGGATCCGGACTTCATGGAGGATGACGCCTTCGTCGCCGAATCGGAAAAGCAGGCCTACGACGCCATGGATCTGGATCCCACCGCGCGTCACGCCGCCGCCGCCGCGCAGACCGGTTATCCCACTTGGGTGTCGGCGGCGTTCCTGCTGCTGATTGTCGCCTTCATTCCCCTGGCCATCGTCTATGGGCAGATTATCTCCCCCTGGGTGATCCCGGTGCTCATCGTCGGCATGTTGGGGTTCGGCGCCTCGCGCGGAGTGAAGGTCTACGAAGCCTTTGTTGAAGGCGCCCGCGAAGGTTTTGACGTGGCGGTGCGCATCATCCCCTATCTGGTGGCGATTCTGGCCGCCGTCGGCATGTTCCGCGCCAGCGGGGCGATGGATCTGCTCATCGGCGCGCTCTCCCCCATCACCAGTCTGTTCGGCCTGCCCGCCGAGGCGCTGCCCATGGCCCTGCTGCGCCCCCTCTCCGGCTCCGGCGCCTACGGCGTGATGGCGGAGATTCTGCACAATCCAGCCATCGGCCCCGACAGCTACGTGGGCATTCTAGTGAGTACGCTGCAAGGCTCCACCGAGACCACCTTCTATGTGCTGGCGGTCTACTTCGGCGCCGTGCGCATCCGTCGCGCCCGCCACGCCCTGGCCGCCGCGCTGACCGCCGATCTGGTGGGCATCATCTCCGCCGTGGTGATCTGCTCCATGCTGTTCAATTGATGCCGGTTGCTCTCAATAATTGATGGGTGATGAAAGATATCGAGGGCTTCGCCCTCGAGCTCCCAAGGACTACACCGTGGGGCGCCGCCCCACATCCTGCCGCCGACCAGTCGGCGGCCAATAGATTGATGCGGGTTGCCGACATTTTGACTTAACTGACTCTTGACGATTGAAGATATTGAGGGCTGCGCCCTCAAACTCCCCTAAGGTCAAAAACCAAACCGTGGGGCGCCGCCCCACACCCCGCTGGGGGCGCGGCCCCCAGACCCCGCCGCCGACCAGTCGGCGGCCAATAGTCAGCGCTCGCTCACCCTGCGTCACGCAAACATTGGTCGTCTTGCGCCATTTCGGTTTCGCATGGCGCTCTCTGTAAAAGTGAACACAGGGTTGCTGGAAGATATCGAGGGCTGCGCCCTCGAGCTCCCCTAACAACCACACCGTGGGGCGCCGCCCCACACCCCGCTGGGGGCGCGGCCCCCAGACCCCGCCGCCGACCAATCGGCGGCCAATAGTCAGCGCTAGCTCACCCTGCGTCACGCAAACATTGGTCGTTCTGCGCAGGTTTGGTTGCATATCGCGCTCTCTCCTTTTTATTCATTTGATGGAGAATTTCGTGGAGCCTCTGACTTTGCGCCATGCGCCGCCCTCGGCGGAGATCTATAACGCCCTGCGCAGCGCCGTGGGCTGGCCCGCCATCGACCCCGCCATCACCGCCCCAGCGCTGGCGGACTCCCGTTACGCCGTCACGCTCATGGCGGGGGATCAACCCGTCGGCTGCGGGCGCGTCATCGGCGATGGGATCTACTATTACATTCAGGACGTCATCGTCATCCCCGACTACCAGGGACGCGGCTGCGGCGCGCAGATCGTCGACGCCCTGATGGCGTGGCTGCAACAGAACGCCCCCGGTCGCTTCATCGGTCTGATGGCGGCGGCGGGTAAATCCCGCTTCTATGAGAAGTACGGTTTCGAAGCCCACGACGCCGACCGACCCGGCATGTCGCGCCGCGCATGATGGCGGCGACAGCTCAGCCGGTTAATGGAGTTGCGCGTCTTTCCAAGCCAGCAACACGGCGGTGGCGATCAAACACGCCGCCGCGGCGCGATGGGTCCAGAACGCCGCCCGCGACTGCATGCGCGCGCCCACCCAGGCGGCAAAACGTCCATAAGCCAGCAGATATGCGCCATCGATGAGAAGATAGAGCGCGCCCAAAATGGCGACCTGTGGCGCCAACGCCTCCTGCAGATTGAGGAATTGCGGAAACAGCGCCGCGAAAAACACCACCGCTTTGGGATTCACGGCGGAGGTGAAGAAGCCTTGCAGGTACATCCGCCGCCAACCGGGGGCCGCGCTATCCGCCTGACAATGGGGAACCGATCGCCCCGCCAGACGCCACTTCTGCGCCGCCAAATAGATCAGATACGCCACCCCGGCCCATTTGATCGCGGTAAATACGTCCTCTGACGCAATGATAATCCCGGCCAAGCCAAAGCCCGCCGCCATGATCTGCAACGCATTGGCGCTCAGATCGCCCCATGCGGTTGGCCGCGCATGGGCAAACCCGTAGCTCACGCCATTGGCCAGCATCAGCAGATGGCTGGGGCCGGGCGTGGCCAGGAACAGCCACACCACCGTGATATACTCAACCATTACCCCTGGATTCACCACGTCTCCTTAAGCAAGCGCGCATCAATCCAAAGTGCGCTTATAGAACTTCGCCCCCAGCGCCATCACCACCAGCATGAACAGCGCAATGGGCCACATGTGCGGAACCAGATCCGCCGCCGTCGCCCCCTTGAGCAGAATCCCCCGCACCAGCCGCAGGAAGTGGGTCAACGGCAGCACATTGCCGATGGCCTGCGCCCACTCCGGCATGCCGCGAAACGGAAACATGAAGCCCGACAGCAGGATCGACGGCAGGAAGAAGAAGAACGTCATCTGCATCGCCTGCAACTGATTGCGCGCCACCGTGGAGAAGGTCATGCCCAGGGTGAGATTGGCGGCGATGAACAGCAGCGCCACGCCATACAGCAGCAACAACGACCCAATAAACGGCACGTGGAAGATGAACCGCGCCGCCAGCAGAATCAGCGAAATCTGCAACAGGCCGATGAGGATGTAGGGCAGGATCTTGCCGATCATCACCTCCAGCGGTCGCGCCGGGGTGGCCAGCAAATTCTCAAAAGTGCCGCGCTCGCGCTCACGGGTCATGGCCAGACCGGTCATCAGCACCATGGTCATGGTGAGAATCACCCCCATGAGCCCCGGCACGATATTGTGTTGGGTGATCCCCTCCGGGTTGTAGCGGCGCTGCACCCGCACCTCAAACGCCGCCGGACCCGTGCGCAAAGAGGTCAGCGGGCCGCTCAACTCCCGATTGAGCACTCTCTGGCCGAGGGTGGTGAGCGCGCCCAGGGCGTTGCTGGTGGCCGCCGGGTCAGTGGCGTCGGCCTCCAGCAGCAGCGCCGGACGCTCGCCGCGCACCAGGCGGCGGGAGAAGTTCGCCGGAATGGTGAGGACGAACTGCACGTCGCCGCGCAGCAGCAGAGCGTCGGCCTCCGCTTCGCTGGCGGCCTCGCCGATGATACGAAAATATTCACTGGTCTTGAGCGCCTGCACGAAGGCGCGGGTGAAGGCGCTGTGGTCGGCGGCGCGGATGGCGGTGGGCAGATGTTTGGGGTCGCTGTTGATGGCGAAGCCGAACAGCAGCAGTTGCATAATCGGGATGCCCACGATCATGGCGAAGGTGAGGCGGTCGCGCTTGAGTTGAATGAACTCCTTAAGCGCGATCCCAAACAGCCGATGCAGCGAGCCGCCCATGGTCAACTCCCCTCCTGCTGGCGGAAATAGCGCTCCATGAGGGTGATGAAGACATCCTCCAATCCCGCCTCAATGCGTGTCCAGCGCAGGCGGCTATCCCGCTGAAACGGCGTCAGCGCGGCGTCGAGCCGCTCGGCGTCGGGGCCGATGACGTGCAGCCGCGTCCCGAATGCGGTCACCTGCTCCACCGCCTCCAGGGCGCGCAGTTGCGCGGTCAGATCATTCAGCCCGCCGGATCCGCTCACCTCCCACGCCGCCAACCCCTGACTGGCCACCACCTCGTCGATGGAGCCGGTGACCAGCAGTTGCCCCCGGGCGATATAGGCCAGTTTGTGGCAGCGTTCGGCCTCGTCCATGTAGTGGGTGGAGACCAGCACTGAGACCCCTTCGGCGGCCAGTTTGTGGATCTCGTCCCAGAATTCGCGCCGCGCGCTGGGGTCGACCCCGGCGGTGGGTTCGTCCAGCAACAGCAGACGCGGTTGGTGCATCATGCAGGCGGCCAGGGCCAGACGCTGTTTCCAACCGCCGGAGAGCGCCCCGGCCAGTTGGTTGCGGCGCTCCACCAGCCCCAGCTTCTCCAGGGTTTCGGCGACGGCTTGTTTGCGTTTGGGCATGCCGTACATGCGGGCGATGAAGTGGAGGTTTTCGCTGATGGTGAGGTCTTCCCACAGGGAGAAGCGTTGGGTCATGTAGCCGACGTGGCGTTTGATGGCGGCGGTGTCGCGCACCACGTCGAAGCCGAGGCACTGGCCAGCGCCGCTATCTGGGGTGAGCAGGCCGCAGAGCATGCGGATGGAGGTGGTTTTGCCGCTGCCGTTGGGGCCGAGAAAGCCGAAGATCTCGCCTTGCTGCGCTTGCAGGGTGAGATTGCGCACGACGTGTTTATCGCCGAAATGCTTATTGAGATCGCGCACATCAATGGCAAGGGACATAAACAGGCTCCAAAGAAACCAGAACTGTACAAAACGGCCAATGTTTGCGTGACGTAGTCTGAGCTTGCGCTCACTATTGGCCGCCGACTGGTCGGCGGCGGGGCCTGGGGGCTGCGCCCCCAGCGGGTGCAGGGCGGCGCCCTGCTGGGTCCAGGGCAAAGCCCTGGCGGGCCCCCGGCAGCGCCCTCATGGGGTTTGGGGCAAAGCCCCAAGGTTTGGACTTTGGGAGCTCGAGGGCGCAGCCCTCGATATCTTTCATCATCCAAACTTTTCCGCCGCCTAAGGCGTCTCCCCCAACCACACATCCAACGGCTGCCCCACTGTGAGCTTCACCGCATCCGCCGGATCGGGCTTGGCTTCGGCCATGATCACCAGCTTGTCGCGGGTCTCCTGACTGTAGATCACCGGCGGGGTGTATTCGGCTTCCGGCGAGATATAGACGATGGTGGCGGCAATGGGCGCGCCGCAGCCGTCACAGCCCAGGCGCACTTTCGCCCCCACCTGCACGCCACCCAATAACGGTTCCGGGATGAAGAAGCGCGCCTTGCGGTTCTCCGGCGGCAGGATGCTCACCACCGGCTGACCCGCCGCCACCCACTCGCCGGGTTCATAGTAGGTCTGCTCCACCAACCCGCCTTGTGCTGTGGCGACGCTTTTCTGATCCACCCGCCACTGCGCCTGCCGCAGAGCCGCTTGCGCCGCCGCCACATTGGCTTCGGCGGCGGCGATGGCGTCGGGCCGCGCGCTGAGTTCGGCCACGCGCAGACGCGCCAGCAACTCCGCCACATGGCCGCGATTGACATCATCCTCGGCCCGCGCCGAATCCAGCCGCTCTTGGGAGAGCGTTTTGTCGCGCACCAGCTTGGCCACCCGGTCCAGCTCGATGGAGGAGAGTCGCCGTGAGGCTTCCGCCTGGGCCAGTTGCGCGCGAATCACTTTCAACTCTTCGGCGCGTTGACCCGACTGCAAGTCGGCCAACTGCGCCTGCGCCGCGCGCAGTCGCCCGGCGGCCTCATCACGCTGGGCGGTTTCGCTGGCGCGCTCCAGTGCAAACGCCGTCGCGCCCGCTTCAATGGTCGCCCCGCGCTGCGCCGACAGGGTGGTCAGCTCCCCCGCCAAGGGCGCGGCCAGACGGACGTAATCGCCCTCCACATAGCCTTGCAGAGGCGCATCACCGATCGGCCCATCGCCACCACACCCGGCCAAAGTCAAGGCCGCCACAACTATTCCACCGCGCAGCAATCGTGAGATCATCAGAATTTCCCATCCAAGAACCGCCTGGAACACCGAAATATTGGCCACAATATTACCACTGTTTACAGGGCAACGGGGTATGCGAAACCTGTTTTCCAACGCTGTGCGTCATCCCCGCGTGGGCGCTTGTTGCGCATCCGCCAACCAATGATTGCTTCCAACCGCGCTTTCCCCTAGAATATTCGCCTCCTTGATTCCCCCCAACGGCCGGGCGCTGTGCGTTCCGCCCCCAGACAGGAGGCCGCCATGCGCATTCTGGTTGCTTGTGATCACGGCGCTTTTGAGTTGAAGGATAAAGTCCTGGCCCAGTTGCAGGCCGCCCCCGGCGTGGAGGTGGTCAACCTCGGCGTCGACGGCCCCGATTCGGTGGACTATCCCGACTACGCCGCCAAGGCGTGTCAGGGCGTTCTCAACGGCGACGGCGAGCGCGCCGTGCTGCTGTGCGGCACCGGCATCGGCATCAGCATCGCCGCCAATCGCTATCCGGGCATCCGCGCCGCCTTGGTGCACGATGAATATGGCGCGCGCCTGTGCCGTCAGCACAACGACGCCAACGTGCTGGTGCTGGGCGGACGCACCACCGGCCCCAATGTGGCCGAGGGTATCGTCCGTGTGTGGTTGGAGACCGAATTCGAAGGCGCCCGTCACCAGCGCCGGTTGGATAAGATTGAGTCCAATGCGGCGGAGTACTTGAAACGCTGATTCTCAATCTTTGGCAAGATGAAAGATATTGGGGCGTTGCCCCAAACCCCACCAGGGCTTTGCCCTGGACCCAGCAGGGCGCCGCCCTGCACCCGCTGGGGTCGCGGACCCCAGACCCCGAAAAATCCCGCCATAAATGTCGGGATTTTCCAATTTTACGCCCCAGCGTATGACGCACAATTGCGCACGTGAGACGCCACTGAGCGTTTGTTTACCAAAAGGACGACCGCCATGAGCCAGCCCACCGATCTGAGCCAGTTCGACCCCGAAATCCAAGCCGCCATCGACGCCGAACTCGGTCGCCAAAAGCACGAGATCGAACTCATCGCCTCGGAAAACATCGTCAGCCAGGCGGTGATGCAGGCGCAAGGCAGCGTGCTGACCAACAAATACGCCGAAGGCTACCCCCACAAGCGCTACTACGGCGGCTGCAAACACGTGGACGTGGCCGAAGATCTGGCCATCAGCCGGGTTAAGGAGCTGTTCGGCTGCAACTACGCCAACGTGCAGCCCCACTCCGGCTCCCAAGCCAACATGGCCGCCTATCTGGCCCTGGGCAAGGCGGGCGACACCATTCTGGGCATGTCCCTGGCCCACGGCGGTCACCTCACCCATGGCGCCACCGTCAACTTCTCCGGCCAAGTGTTCAATGCGGTGCAGTACGGCCTCAACCCCGAGACCGAAACCATCGATTATGATCAGGTGGCCCAACTGGCCCGTGAACACAAACCGCGCATCATCGTCGCCGGGGCCTCGGCCTATAGCCGCGTCATCGACTTCCCCAAATTCCGTGAAATCGCCGATGAAGTGGGCGCCGATCTGGTGGTGGACATGGCCCACTTCGCCGGTCTGGTGGCGGTGGGCGAACACCCCAGCCCCATCGGCATCGCCGACATCGTCACCTCCACCACCCACAAAACCCTGCGCGGCCCCCGCGGCGGCCTGATCCTCACCAACCGCGAAGATCTGGCCAAGAAGATCAACTCCAAGATTTTCCCCGGCATCCAGGGCGGCCCGTTGATGCATGTCATCGCCGCCAAGGCGGTGGCCTTCAAAGAGGCGCTGCAACCGGATTTCAAACAGTACATCCAGCAGGTCAAAGCCAACGCCACCGTGCTGGCCGCCACCCTGGTTGAGGGCGGTCTGCGCATCGTCTCCGGCGGCACCGACAACCACCTGATGCTGGTGGACCTGACCAGCCGCGACATCACCGGCAAGGCCACCGAGCACGCCCTGGAGCGCGCCGGTCTGACCTGTAACAAGAACGCCATCCCCAATGATCCGCGCAGCCCCTTCATCACCTCGGGCATCCGCCTGGGCGCCCCGGCGGCCACCACCCGCGGCTTCAAAGAGGAGCAGTTCCGCGCCGTGGGTCAGATGATCGTCAAGATCGTCGATGCGGTGGACGCCACCGGCGGCGAAGGCGATGCGGCCATTGAAGCGGAGATCCACCAGCAGGTGGACGCCCTGTGCGAGCAGTTCCCGCTCTATCCGAATCTGTAATTCCGCAGCGCGCCCGGCAACCTTTTGCCGGGCGCGCTGTGTTCCTCACGTCACTGCATTCAATTCCAGCCATATACCACGCCCAATATCCTGCCTCGACTTGTCATATTTCAGTGGCGTGCGCCCTATCCTGGTTTTATAATTCTCCATATTATCTAGTGGATTTTCATTCTGAAGTCAGACAGTGATTGCAGCGCCAGAAAAACGCCACGCATTGTAGCGTGCGCTGTACAGAGTTTCCCAAGTGTTCTAAAAGCCCAATTCTTGCTAAATCATTCCAGATTTTCGCCAACCCTGTTCGCGCGCAATCGCAATAGTCTGTTGGCGATTGGGTCATCCCTTTGCTCGGCGTCTATTCCATGTTCCGATTCCCACGCCAAGCGCAGAGATTTGAGAAACGTCATGTGTAAAGCGTATATACGCATCTGCATCGCCCTGGCGCTGTTCTGCGTTCTGACGCCCATCTCTCAAGCGGCGGCGGAAACCATCACCGCGCTGGTTCCCAAATACTTCCCGCCGCAATACCAACTCAACGACAGCGGCAAACCCAGCGGCTTCGCCATCGATGTGTTCGACACCGTGGCCGAAATGGCCGGTTTGCAGGTGCGCTATGTGGTGAAGGACTCCTTCCCCGACGTGGTGAACGCGCTGCATGCTGGCGAAGGCCAAGTGGTTCCCAACTCCGGCATCACCCCGAAGCGGATGGAAAAGTCGATCTTTACCCGCCCCATTGAGACCTTCTCCATTCGCGCATTCAAACGCGCCACGTCCTACGACTTGACTAAGCTGGCCGATCTGCGCGAACGCAAAGTCGTGGTGCGCCGCGATAACGTCGGCGTCACCCTGATGCAGGATCACCCTGCTGAGCTGCTGCATGTGGTCAACACCAATGAAGAGGCGCTGTTTGCGCTGCTCTCCGGCGCGGTGGACGTATGGATCTTTCCGCAGCATACGGCGCAGCGCATGTTGATGGAGTCGGGGCTGGAAGAGCATGTCGCCGCCTTTGGCAAACCCCTGCAGGAGATCAAACGCGCCATTCGCGTGCGCAAGGATAGCCCGGAGTTGGCCAAACGGCTGGATGCTGCTCTGGGACGTTTTCTGCAATCGGACCGCTACCGCCAGATTTATGAGAAGTGGCACGGCAAACCCAAACCGTTTTGGACCATCAAGCGCCTCTCCTGGGGCTTTGCCGCCATCCTGGCCCTGGTCATCGCCGTGGGCATGATCCTGCGCAATATCAATTTGCGCAAACTCAATCGCCAGTTGGAGTCCCGCGTGCGCGAGCGCACTGACTCGCTGCAACGGGAGGTGGCCGAGCGCCGCCATGCCGAAGAGACCCTGGCCAGCTTCAAATCCACTCTGGATCGCACCCTCGACTGCGTGTTCATGTTCGAACCGGAGTCGCTGCGCTTTATCTACGCCAATAACGGCGCCATGGCGCAGGTGGGATACGACGCCAATGCGCTGCTCAATATGACGCCGCTGGACATCAAGCCGGAATTTGACGAGATCAGTTTCCGCCAGCTTCTGGCCCCGTTGCTCTCCGGGGAGGTGAGCAACCATGTGTTCGAGACCGTGCATCAGCATCGCAACGGCGCGTTGATCCCCGTCGAGTTGTATCTGCAATACGTGCACCCCGAACCGGGCGCGCCCTGCTTTGTGGCCGTGGCCCACGACATCAGCGAGCGCAAACAGCAGGAGGCGGTCCGTCGCATCAACGCCAAGCGCATGCAACTGCTGCTGGAGCTCAACCGCGCCGCGCACAAACTCAGCGAAAAAGAGCTCAGTAAACGCTCGTTGGATATCGCCGTGGCGGTGACCCATAGCGAGATCGGCTATCTGCATACGGTCAATGAGGATCAGGAGAGCATCCGCCTGGGGGTGTGGAACGACGCCGCCCTGAAGCTCTGCACCGCCGTGCACGCCAATCACTACCCGATCTCCGAAGCGGGCATCTGGGCCGACTCGTTCCGTCAGCGTCGGGTGGTGATCCACAACGACTACCCCACCGAACCCTCACGCAAAGGCTATCCGGCCGGCCATTTTCAGGTGCTGCGGCACATGAGCGCGCCAGTCATTGGGGAAGGGCGCGTACATATGATCATCGGCGTGGGCAATAAGGAGACGCCCTACGACGAGACCGACGCCGAACAGCTGCAACTGGTGGCCAATGAGGTGCAGAAATTCCTGACCCGCTGGCGCACCGAAGAGGCGCTGCGCGAATCCCGCGCGCAGGCGGAAGCGGCCAACCGCTCCAAGAGCGAGTTTCTGGCCATCATGAGTCATGAGATCCGCACCCCGTTGAATGTGCTGCTGGGCACCAATGACCTCCTGCAAGAGAGCCATCTGACCAGCGATCAGCAGCGTCAACTGGGGGTGGTGCATCAAGCGGGCGAGCATCTGCTCACCATCATCAACGATATTCTCGACCTGTCGCGCATCGAAGCGGGCGGCATGGAGCTGGAGATGGCGCCATTCCAACCCGCTGCGCTGTTTGACGCGGTGGGCGATATGATGCGCATAAAGGCCGAAGAGAAGGGGCTGGCCTTTGTGGTGGAGATTGAGCCGGAGTTGCCCGCCTGGGTGCTGGGCGATGAGAGCCGGTTGCGGCAGGTGTTGATCAATCTGTTGGGCAACGCCATCAAGTTCACCGATCAAGGCGAAGTGGCGTTGCAGGTGGATTACGTCACCGAAGGCAGCCTGTTCCTGATCACCATTCGTGATACCGGCGTGGGCATCGCGCCGGAACATCTGCAGCAAGTGTTCGAGAAGTTCACCCAGGAGGACCCCAGCATCTCGCGGCGCTACGGCGGCACGGGGTTGGGGCTGACCATCTCGCGCAATCTGGTGACCATGATGGGCGGCGCCATCGACGTGGAGAGCGCCGTGGCCGAGGGCAGCGCCTTCCGCATCACCCTGTCACTGGCGCCCACTGAAGCCCCCGTTGGTCATCCTGAGGCGGCGGTTGCCGAACCCCAGGAGCCCATGCAGATGACGCCGCTGCGCATTCTGCTGGCGGAGGATTCCGAGGATAACCAATTCCTCATCCGCGCCTATCTGCAGAAGACCCCATGGGAGGTGGTGGGGGTGAGCCATGGTCTGGAGGCGGTGGAGACGCTGCAGCGCAAGGGGCCGTTCGATCTGGTGTTGATGGACATCCAGATGCCGATCATGGATGGCTACGCCGCCACCGGGGCGATTCGTCAATGGGAGCGCCAGCGTCAGCGCGCGCCATTGCCGATTCTGGCCCTCAGCGCCCACGCCTTGGAGAGCGAGCGGGCCAAGAGCCTCGCCGCCGGTTGCGACGCCCACCTGACCAAGCCCATCAAGAAGAAAACCTTGATCGACGCCATTCAACAAGCAATGCGCGCCAGTCGCCAGCCCGATTAGGGTCAGTTATAGTCGCTCGCATTCAAAAGTGCACATATGGGTTCTGAAAGATATCGAGGGCTGCGCCCTCGAGCTCCCCAACGGCCAAATCGTGGGCTCCGCCCACACCCGCTTAAGGGTCACAGACCCTTAAGAATCCCGCCAAATTTCCGTTGGAAATTTGTCTCATAGTCAGCGCAAGACCAACCAGTGTCACGCAAACATTTTGCACTCTGTACAATTCTGGATTGCGGTGACGATAACCCACGCCGGTCGCGTGGCCATCAGCCAGACGATGGCCGTCATGCTCACAAACGCTGGCCAGCCGAGCCAGAACCAGAGACGGAACGCGCGACGAAAATCCGCCTCCACCGCTCGCCCCTCCCGCGCCGCCGCTGCGCTCAATTTGCGCATGCGCAGTTGCAGCCACACCACCGGCAACCAACACGCCCCCGCCAACACGTAGAGCGCCGCCGAGAGCAGAATCCACCCCTCCGTCAACGACCACCCCAGCTCCCGCGCCAGCAACACGCCGGTGATGGGTTGTAGGATGACTGCTGGGGTGGTGAAGAGCCAATCGGCCAGCACCACCTGGTCATTGATGGCCGCCTTGACCCGCACATCAGGGTTGAGATTGCCGCGCCAGCCATGAAACGCCGTACCCAAACCAGTCCCAAACAGCACGATAGCCCCCAGGATGTGCGCCCAGCGTAATGTCTCACTCAACATGGCCTCTCTCCTGACTGCATAGGGGCAGCAACACAATCAACAACAGCATGGGTAGGTTCTTCACCAACGGTCCGAATGGGTGCAGCCACCACTGCGGTTGCAGCGTGGTGAGAATGACGCTGTAGCCCAGCAGGGTGGCGACCTGGGCGCGGGTGGTCAGACGCCGCCGCCAGCCCAGCGCCACCGCGCTTCCCAGCAGCAGATCCCACCCCGCCCCGGCGATGATCAGCGCCTGCGCGATGCTTCCCGTGATATGGGCGTCTGCGAGTATCGCCATACTGGTCGGCCAATTGATCAGAGACGCCGCTCCACCCGCCAGCCATGTCAGCGCCAGCGTCAGACGCGCCACTCCGATCCATGGCCATCGCCGCGCACCATTGCGCGCGAATTCATCGCCCAGCATCCAGCCAGCGCTCTGCGCTGCGGTGCGCTGTCCACGCCATTGGGTCGGCGCGGTCGCTCCGTGCGCCTGGGTCAGCATGGGCCACGAATCGTCGATGATGGGCGCGCCCTGTATACGACGCAGATAGCTCAATCCCATGCTGCGCAGGATGGGGGGAATCGGGAGGATTCGCGCCTCCCCTTTGCCCATGGCGCTGCGCAGGATTTGCAGCAACGCATTCAGGCTCATCTCAGACGGCCCGGTGATATCCACCTGTTGCGGCGGATTAGTCGCCTCGACCAGTTTGCCGATGGCTGCTGCCAGATCGCGCACATCCACCGGCGCTATCGGAGTCGGCGGCAGGCTTGGATGAATCGGCAATGTCGACAAGCCCAAGAACATTCCGCTGCTGGCGCCGCCTGCGCCCAGCACGATATCGGGCCGCGCCATGAGGATCTCCATCTCCCCCAGTCGGAAATCGTGTTGCGCCACCCGTTCCTCCAGCGCCCCTTTGCTCCGCAGGAAGGGGAGTGGCGAATCGCTCATGGCGCCGGTGGCGGAGATCTGGATAAACCGCCGCACCCCTTCTTGCTGCGCCGACTGCATCCACGCCCATGGCGCCTCCAGGTGCAGACGCCGCATCGCTTCGGCGTCATCGCTGAGTGCGCCGACCGCGTTGATCACCACGTCGGTTCCGGCAAACGCCTGTGGCTTGGGATCCAGCAGATCCATGGCCACAGCGTCACACTCTGCAAAGCGTCTTTGCAGCGCCAGTGGATTGCGTCCGCCGACCCGCACCAAATGGCCAGCTTCCATCATCGCTTCCACCAGATTCGCGCCAATGAAGCCTCCGGCGCCAAGGATCAGGACGCGCATGATGGAGACTCCCCGCTCTGTTGATCAGCACGCCTCTGCGCTGAATTTTGACTCCGCGACACCGTCACCACCGCCCAACCGATGCCCACCAACGCCATCAGGATGCCCAACGTGCTATTGCGCAAAATCACCCGCAGCACATGGATGATGCTGTGTGATTCGCCCATATCGCCGGTCATTGCAGTCATCAGTAACGGGGCGAGGAAGAGCATGAGCAGGGTGAAGCGATGCCAAAACGCCGCGCGCACCCCATTGCCGCACTGCTCCACCAGCAATGGGCTCAATACCGGCAGGATCAACCAGGCGCTCAGGGTGGAAAACAGCGCCCACAAGCCCAGAGCAAGCAGCAGAATGGATTCAGACGACATGGCGCTTCTCCTGTTCTGTTATTTCTGTATTGAGTGAAATATTCTGTCAAAAAAAGGGGCCCTCCCCCTCTTTGCAACACCCACTTCCCCCAGCAGCGTTCGGCGTTTTTCGTGGCTATCTTCTGTTTCTGTAATAACAGAAATACCTGATTGGTGAATTCGCGTCAAGCGCAATCGCCTCTTGCCAATCGAAACGAGAATCGAGCATCCCCGGCTTCAGGATAATGGAAGATATCGAGGGCTTTGCCCTCGAACTCCCAAGGTCAAAATCCAACCCGTGGGCTCCGCCCACACCCGCTGGGGGCGCAGCCCCCAGACCCCGCCGCCGACCAGTCGGCGGCCAATAGTCAGCGCAAGCTCACCCTCCGTCACGCAAACATTGGCCGCTGTGTGCAGTTTTGGCTTTGCATGATGATATGATACTCTTCATTTCTGCGACTTATTATCACGCCTTATGGCGTATGACGCCCTGCCCCACTTATTCGGACTTTGCCATGTCAGATGACGCCGCCGCGCCGCCCAAGCCGCTGAAGCCCCTGCCCGCCTATCGCTTTGCGCAGCGTTTGAAGCGGGATCTGGAGCGCGATACAGAGTGCCGCTACGCCTTCTTCCTCGGCGCCGGGTGTTCGATCTCCAGCGGCATCCCCGCGGCTGGAGCGCTCTCCAAACGCTGGCTGCAGGAGTATCAAAAAGAGGCTGCGCCGAATCTGAAAGCGGCGGAGTTTGATGCGTGGGCCGCCAAGGCTTTTCCGCAATATGACAAACACAATGTGGGCGCGCTCTATGGGGAGTTAATCAAAGAGATGTACTCCTCGCCGCGTCAGCGGCAGAAGGAGATTGAGCGCATCTGCGCCAATAGATACCCCAGCTATGGCTACAGCGTGCTGGCGGCGTTGATGGCCAGAGATCAGGCCTGCAACGTGGCCCTCACCACCAATTTCGATGACCTTCTCATCGACGCGCTCTATCTATTCACGGATAAAAAGCCGCTGGTGATTCTGGATGACTCCATGGCGGCGCACATTCGCGCCTCCTATGTGCAGCCGTTGGTGGTCAAGCTGCATGGGGACCACAAACTCACCCCCATGAACACCGCCACCGAGACCAATTGTCTGAATCCGCAGATGGAGGAGAAGGCGCAGCAACTGTTGACCAATCGCGGCATGGTGTTTCTGGGGTATGGCGGCAATGACGCCAGCATTCTCAAAATGCTGCAGGGGTTGGGCAATGAACCGTTGGCCTATCCGGTCTATTGGCTCTCCGGTACCGAGCCCACCGGGGTAATTCGCCCCTGGCTGGACGCCGTGGGGGCCTTCTGGGTGCAAGAGCGGGATTTTGACGCCGCCATGTTGCTGCTGCAGGAGGAGTTGGACCTTCCTAAGCCGGATCGAAAGCGTTTTGATCACGTCTTCGACAATGTATTTGATCAATATAAGGCGCTCTCCAAAAAGGCGAACGAAGAAGCGAGCCAAGCCCCGGATGATGCGGCAAAATCCGCCATGGCCGAAGCCGTGAAGAAGACGGACAAGAAGTTTGAGAGTTGGCGGCAGGTGCTGTTGAAAGCGGACCGTTTGAAGAAATCCGATCCCGATGCAGCCGATGCCATCTATCTTCAGGGGATCACGGATTTCCCTAACGACGCTAATATCCTTGGCGACTATGCGCTTTTCTTAGAGACTATCCGCAATGACTCCGATAAGGCGGAGCAGTTCTATCTCCGCGCTATCGACGCTGATCCTAATCATGCCAATAATCTCGTCAACTATGCGGTTTTCTTAGAGAATATCCGCAATGACTCCGATAAGGCGGAGCAGTTCTATCTCCGCGCCATCGACGCTGATCCTAAACGTGCAAACACTCTTGGAAATTATGCCAATTTCTTAACAGATATCCGCCACGACCATGAGCAGGCCGAAGCATTCTATCTCCGCGCCATCGATGCTGATCCTAAACATGTAAACACTCTTGGAAATTATGCCGTCTTCTTAAAAAATATCCGCCACGACCATGAGCAGGCCGAAGCGTTCTATCTCCGCGCCATCGACGCTGATCCTAATCATGCCAATAATCTCGGTAACTATGCGCTTTTCTTAGAGAATATCCGCAATGACTCCGATAAGGCGGAGCAGTTCTATCTCCGCGCCATCGACGCTGATCCTAAACATGCAACCGCCCTTGGAAATTATGCCGTCTTCTTAACTGATATCCGCCACGACCATGAGCAGGCCGAAACATTCTTTCTCCGCGCCATCGATGCCGACCCTAAATATGCAACCGCCCTTGGAAATTATGCCGCCTTCTTAAAAAATATCCGCCACGACCATGAGCAGGCCGAAGCATTCTATCTCCGCGCCATCGATGCTGATCCTAAACATGCAAGCAATCTTGGAAATTATGCCAATTTCTTAACAGATATCCGCCACGACCATGAGCAGGCCGAAGATTTCTATCGCCGCGCCATCGATGCTAATCCTAACCATGCAAACAATCTTGGAAATTATGCCAATTTCTTAACAAATATCCGCCACGACCACGAGCAGGCCGAAGCTTTCTATCTCCGCGCCATCGATGCCGACCCTAAATATGCAAACAATCTTGGAAATTATGCTGAATTTCTTCTGCTGCACAAAGAGCAAACTGAAGCGGGGCTGGCGCAACTGGAACAGCTGATTCAACAAAGCGGGTTGAAAGAAGAGTATTGGCTAATCTATTGGTGCTTGCGCTTTGTGTTTGCGCCGCAGAGCGAACAGGGTAAGGCCCTTTCCAGCCTGAAACAACTCTTAGGTAACCCCTCGCTGCGTGATCCAGGCTGGAACTTCCACCAGATTGTGCAAAAAGGTCAGGAGCTGCCGCACCCGAAAGCGGAGTGGCTGCAACCGCTGGCTGATGTGATCAACGACAAAGCCCCGCTGGAGTCCCTGGATGCCTGGCCAGAATGGAAGGCGCTGGAGCGCGAACCCAATCCCGACGCCTAACCCCCATTCGACGCCGCATGGCGCGGCGCGCCTGGGTTCTGCTATAGTTGCTAGCATTCAAAAGTGAACATATGGGCGCTGAAAGATATCGAGGGCTATGCCCTCGAGCTCCCAAGGTCAACATCCAAATCGTGGGCTCCGCCCACACCCGCTTAAGGGTCACAGACCCTTAAGAATCCCGACAAATTTCCGTTGGAAATTTGTCCCATAGTCAGCGCAAGCTCAGCCTACGTCACGCAAACATTGAGCGCTTTGGATGTGTGTCATTCTGGATTCAAGCAACTATATGATGCGCGGCATTCGCCCGCACTTCACATCATGAGCCCATCCCGTGCTAACTCCGCCCCACAACCCCGCGCAACTGGCGCAACGCCTGCTGGCCCACTACGACCGCCATGGCCGCGATCTGCCGTGGCGCGGCGAGCGCAGTCTCTATCGCATCTGGCTGTCGGAGATCATGCTGCAGCAGACCACCGTGGCGGCGGTGATCCCCTACTACACCGCCTTTCTACAACATTTTCCCGATGTGGAGAGCCTGGCGGCGGCGCAGCAGGAGGATGTGTTGCGGCTGTGGCAGGGGTTGGGCTACTACGCCCGCGCGCGCAATCTGCACCGCGCCGCTCAGCAGGTGGCCGGGCAATATGGCGGCTGTTTTCCGGAGAGCCCCGAGATGCTGGAGGCGCTGCCGGGGGTGGGACGCAGCACCGCAGCGGCGATCCTGGCCATTGGCCGCGATCACCATCTGGCGATTCTCGACGGCAACGTCAAACGGGTGCTCACCCGCCTCACCGCCTGCGCCGAGCCGCCGGACAAACCCGGCGCCAAACGCGCGTTGTGGACGCTGGCGCAGCAGCTCACCTGCCCCCAACGCCCCGGCGATTACGCCCAGGCGATCATGGATCTGGGCGCCACCCTGTGCAGCCGCAGCAAACCCCAATGCCCGCTCTGCCCCTGGGCGGCGTGGTGCCGGGCGCATCAGGCGGGGGAGCCCACGCGCTACCCAGTAAAAGCGCCCAAACGCGCCGCCAAGCCGCAGCGTCATCAGGCGTGTCTATTGATTGTGGATGCGTCCGGCGAGCGGATTCTGTTGCGCCAACGCCCCAATGCAGGGTTGCTGGCGGGGATGTGGGAGCCGCCGGGATCGGCGATGGCTGATAACGGGGAGGGTGTGGATGTGGCGGCGCTGTGCGCGCTCTATGGCGTCTGTTCATCCACCTTGCACACTCTGGAGACGGTCCAGCATACCTTTACCCACTTCCACTTGGCGCTCACGCCCTATCAGACGCGCCTGACCGATGCGCACCCTACGGAGGATCTTCCCGAGCAGCCGCACCGCTGGACGGCGTGGGCGGATCTGGACGCCACCCCCATGGCCACCCTGCACCGCAAAGCGTTGGCCATGCTGCGCCGCTGATCTGCTAACTACTCTGGATGGTGCGGCGCAGACGCTCCAGATCGTCCAAGTGCCCCAGGCAAACCAATGTATCGCCCCCCAGCATCTTCTTGTTGGCGGGCGGAAAGAAGGTCTCCTGACCGCGCACAATGGCGACTACGATGATGCCGAACTGTTGCCCAATCTCCGCCTCGGCCACGGTCACGTCGACAAAATCGCCAGTCGCCGGCACGCAGATCTCCTCCATGTCCAGCTCGATATGATCGCGCTTGAGCGCCAGATCGAACAGATTGATGGCGGTGGGGCGCAGCGCGGTGTACGCCATGTGCTGGCCGCCGTCATGCTCCGGCGAGATGGCGCGGTCGGCGCCCAGTTTGAGCAGGCGATTCTCGGAGTTGTCATCCACCCCGGTGACGATGAGGAAAACGTCGGGACGCCGTTCGCGAATGGCCAGAATCAGATAGATGTTGGAGGCCTCTTCGGAGATGGTGCTGATGACGCAGCGCGCTTTGGCCAACCCCAACCGCGCCCAGTTCTCCTCCTCGGTCACATCGCCGCACAGCGCGGTCCAGCCGCGATTGATCGCTTCGTCCACCAACTCCTGTTTGCTGTCCATGGCCACAAACGCGCAGCCCTCGGCTTTGAGAGTTTCGCACACCGCATGGCCCACGCGACCCATGCCGCAGACGATGTAGTGGTTCTTCAGGCGTTCCGCCATGCGCTCCATGCGCTGCTCCTTGAGATGAAACATTCGTTCGTTGACCGCAGTGACCACGATGGAGGTCATGAACACCGTCACCCACATGCCCAGCACGGTGCCGGTCACCGCCACCACCTGACCGGCGCTGGTGGCGGGGGTGATGTCGCCATAGCCCACCGTGGTGATGGTGATCAGGCTCCAGTAGACCGCCTCCCACAGATTGGTGACGTCGGGATTCTGTCCATGCTCCACCACATAGAAGGCCACCGCCACCATGCCGAAAATGATCCCCGCAATGGTCAGCAGCGAGGTGAGTTCAAACGCGCGCTCGGCGATGACGTCGCTAAAGAAGGTCAGACGCTTGGAGTAGCGGAACAGCTTGAGCACCCGCAACACTCTGAGCACCCGCAGCAGTCGGAAAACACGGAAAAACGGCAGAATCGCCAGCAGATCGACCACCGACAGCGGCTGCTTCATCCAGCGCCATTTGGCCGCCAACGCCACCCGCAGCGCATGTGCGGTGATCAAAACCGGGGCGTCGCGATGGTGGCGGCGTATATAGCGATTGCGCGCATGCTGGAAGTCATCATACAGGTCCGAACAGACCCACCAGCGCAGCAGATACTCAATCAGGAAGATGATGGCGAACAGCTCTTCAAGCTCTTGATAGAACTGCCGTTCGATTTCGGTCAGATCGGGATTGACCTCCAGCACCATCTGGGTGAGCGAGGCCAGCACCACGATCATCATCACCAAGTTGAACACTTGGCGGGCGCGGCTATCGGAAGCCTCGAGCAGGTGATGGAGCAGCGCCTTGATGCGCCGCAACAGACTGGGACGGTCGTTCATAAATGCCGGTCTCGCAAATGATGCGCCTGAAATGAGTTCACAAATGCCTGCAAATCACCGCCAAACGATGGCCCACCGCAACCGCCGTCGGTATACTGCTACGCATTATAGGGACCATCTGGCCTGAAGCAACCAGATGAATCCGCAATCAATCCCCCTTGTTGCATATAGAGGAATCGAGAAAATGGAGCCCATTGCATCCTTAGTTATCGTCATTTTAGTGCTGGCCATGATCTTTATGTTGATGGCCATCAAGGTCGTGCCGCAGGGAATGGAGTACACGGTGGAGCGTTGGGGCCGCTATCAGCGCACCCTCAAACCGGGTCTGAATATTATTACGCCGGTGTTTGATCGCGTCGGCCACAAAATCAATATGCGCGAACAGGTGATGGATGTGCCCTCACAAGAGGTGATCACCAAGGACAACGCCATGATCCAGGTGGATGGCGTGGTCTTCTTTCAGGTGGTGCAGAGCGCGGCGGCGGCCTATGAGGTGAACAATCTGGACTACGCCATCCTCAACCTCACCATGACCAACATCCGCACCGTGATGGGCTCCATGGATCTGGACGAACTGCTCTCGCGCCGGGATGAGATCAATATGCGCCTGCTGTCGGTGGTGGATGAGGCGACCAATCCGTGGGGCATCAAGGTGACCCGCATTGAGATCAAGGACATCTCGCCGCCCAAGGATCTGGTGGAGTCCATGGGGCGGCAGATGAAGGCGGAACGGGACAAACGCGCCGCGGTGTTGCAGGCCGAAGGGGTGCGCCAAGCGGCGGTGCTGCAAGCCGAGGGGGAGAAGCGCGCGGCGATCCTCAAAGCCGAAGGGCAGAAAGAGGCCGCCTTCCGCGAAGCCGAGGCGCGCGAACGTCTGGCTCAGGCCGAAGCCGAAGCCACGCGCATGGTCTCCGAAGCCATTGCCGGGGGCAATGTGCAGGCGATCAACTACTTCGTGGCGCAGAAGTATGTGGAGGCGCTGCGGGATATGGCCAGCGCCGACAACCAGAAGGTGATGTTCCTGCCCATCGAAGCCACCGGCGTGCTGGGCTCCCTGGGCGGGGTGGCGGAGCTGGCCAAAGAGGCGATGCGGCCGGATAAATCTGGGGGGGACGCCTGATGGAGCTGGAGTGGAGCGTCATCAGCCACTGGCATTGGTGGATCGCCGGGGCGCTGTTTCTGATCATCGAACTGCTCAGCCCGGCGTTCTTCTTCCTCTGGCTGGGAGTGGCCGCCGGGGTGACCGGCGCGGCGCTGCTGCTGTTTCCTGAACTGGATTGGAAGTGGCAGACCCTGCTGTTTGCAGGGCTGTCGCTGGCGGCGCTTTACATCTGGCATCGGGTGATCAAACATCATCCCCAAGAGAGCGACGCGCCGCAGTTGAATCAACGCGGCGCGCAGTACGTGGGACGACAATTCACCCTCATCGAACCCATCGTCAACGGCATGGGCCGGATTCGGGTGGATGACGCCAGTTGGCGCATTCACGGCGCGGATCTGCCCGCAGGCGCAGTGGTGACGGTGGTGGCGGTGGAGGGGGTGACGCTGCGCGTGGAGGCGGCGTCCACACAGTCAGAGAGGGAATCCTAAGATGCGCAAACTCTTCATCCTGCTGGCGCTGGTCTGTGTGCTGGGCGTGGTCCAGAGCAAACCGGCGGCGGCGTTGACCAATGAGCCGTTTTTCAAAGAGACCTTCCTGGACATGCAGGAGGATCTGCTCACCGCCCGCGAGAGCAATCAGATCCTGATGCTGTTCTTTGAGCAGGAGGGGTGCCCCTACTGCAAGCAGCTGCACGAAACCACTCTGCAGGATCCCAAAGTGCGCACCTATATGGAGACTTACTTCTATCCGGTGCAGGTGGATATCTTCGGCGCCCGCGAAAGCGTCGATTTCGATGGCAAAACCGCGCCGGAGAAGCAGTTCGCGCGCAACCACAAGGTGATGTTCACCCCCACCGTGGTCTACTTCAACGCCAAGGGCGAGGAGCTATTCCGCCTGAGCGGCTACTGGCGCCCGTTTCACTTCCTGGCCAGCATGCGCTTTGTGAAGGAAGGGCACTACAAGAGCAAGAACTTCCAGGACCTGATCCGCGAGTTGGTGCGCCAGGAGGGCGGCCTGGAGTGAGTTGCGCCCACGGCGCTGCCGCCTGGAGTGATCACAGACAGAGGCGGCGGCGCTAATGGCGGCGCGCCCCGCGCGGCGTCTCTGGCGTTATGGCGTGACGGCGCTATTGCTGCTGGCCGGGGCGCTGGGAGCGGTAGTGTACGCCCAGCGCCATCCTATAGTCGCCGCAGAAGAGAATTAGACATTTGAAGCGAGAAGATATCGAGGGCTCCGCCCTCGAGCTCCCAAAGGCCAAACCGTGATTCGGGCCATCCATGGCCCTCACCCTTCGGGCTCGCTGCGCGAGTCCGATTCGGCAATCCTGCCGAATCGTGGGCCCGCCCACACCCGCTTAAGGGTCACAGACCCTTAAGAATCCCGCCTCCGGCCAGCCGGAGGCCAATAGTCAGCGCAAGCTTTACCTGTGTCACACAAACATTGAGGAGCCTGTGCAATTCTGAATTGGGGTGACTATATTACCGTGATCAACGCCAGCGGCGACGCCATTGTGGCGCTGCAGGATGCGTTGGGCGTTGGACTGGCCCCCGCCGCCGCGCTTGACCGACCCTGATGAGATCGCCCTGGCGCGCAAAGTCGGCCAGTTGATCCTGGTGGGGTATCGGGGCGTCGGCCCCGATGCGCCCTGGGCGCAGCAGACCCGGCGGGATCTGGCCGCCGGACGCATCGGCGGCGTGCTGCTGCACGACTACAATTTTCACACCCCCGACGAGCTGTCTCAACTCACCGCTGCGCTGGCGCCGCCCGGCGCAACTCCCCGCCCGCTCATCGCCATCGACCAGGAGGGCGGGCGCGTCTCCCGCCTCGCCGCCCGCAATGGGTTCAGCGGATTCCCCGCTCCCGCCCGCGTCGCCGCCGCCCACTCCCCCGCGCAGGCGCGCGCGCTCTACCAACAGATGGCGTGTGAGCTGCGCCGTTATGGCGTGACGCTGAATCTGGCCCCGGTGGTGGATCTTAATCTCAATCCCAACAGCCCCATCATTGGCCGTTGGGGGCGCAGTTTCGGCGCCGATGCCCGCAGCGTAGTCCGTTACGCCCAGGCGTTCGTGCAGGGCCATCGCGATGCGGGCGTTCTCACCGCCCTCAAACACTTCCCCGGCCACGGGACCGCCTGCGGCGACACCCACAAAGGCGCGGTCAACGCCAGCGCCGACTGGCGCGCCGAGGAGCTGCGCCCCTATCGGCTTCTGACCCAGGCCAATACGGTGGACTTGGTGATGACGGCGCATGTGTTCGTTTCGGAGTTGGATCCTGACGCGCCCGCGTCGTTATCGGCCCGGGTGATCGAGGGGCGTCTGCGTCATGAGATCGGCTTTGATGGCGTGGTGATCACCGACGATCTGCAGATGGTCGTCGCCGTGGAGAGCTACGCCAATACGCCGCAACAAGCGGCGCTGGCGGCCTTGGCGGCGGGCAATGACTTGGTGCTGCTGTCCAACTTCTTCGCCTTTGACCGCCACCTGCCCGCGCGCATCGCGCGCCGTGTCGTGCAGGCTGTGCGTTCCGGCGTGCTGTCTGTGGCGCGCATTGATCAGGCGTTTGCGCGGGTGGCGGCCCTCAAACAGCGGCTGAACGGCGCCAACACTGCATGTTCGCTGTGAAGTGAGGCGTACGGCGTATCACAATAGCCCGCCCAAGCGTTGTCATAACACCAGTGATTGCTGGTTTTTTCAGCCATCAATGCTTACTCTGAATAGACTGTTTTTTCTCTTTTGCAATAGAGCCGAGCGGCGCTATTGACGCAGATGATGGAGCGGCGAAGGCAATGATCTGGAAGCAGTTGACCCTGGGCGCCAAGATTCTCTCCAGCATCGCAACCATTCTGGCGCTGCTGGCGATCATTGCCGGTTGGTCCCTGTTTGGCGTCTCGCGCATCGTCGCCGACGGCGTTGAGGTTACCGCCAGCAATCGCCTGCAGGGCAGCGTGCTGCAACGGGAGCTGGACCACCTCAACTGGGTCAACAGCGTCAGCGCCTTTATTCATGACCCGGCGGTCAATGAGATCGGCGTGGAGCTGGACCACACCCGCTGCGGCTTTGGCCAATGGTACTACGGCGACGCGCGCGCCCACGCCGAGGAGCTGGCGCCGGATCTCAAACCGATCCTCACCGCCGTGGAGGAGCCCCACCGTCTGCTGCATCTGTCCGCCTGGAAGATCTCCGAGGTGTATCAACACGCGAACCCGGAACTACCGGGAGTGCTGGCCGCCGCCGTAGCTGATCATATGGCGTGGTCGGCCAAAATCGCCGAGAGCATCATGCTGCGCGAGCGCGATATCTCCGTGGAGTGGAATCCCAAACAGTGCGCCTTGGGACGTTTCCTCTCCCATGGGGAGAACCGCGCCACCCTGCAAACCGATCCCGTTCTCAAACATCTTCTGGACGCCATTGAACCGCAACATGTGGCGCTGCACGCCGCTGGACGCAAAGCGCGTAACGCCCTGCGCCAAGGCAACTATAAGCAAGCGGCCAAAATCTACCGTCAGTCCGTAACGCCTGCTCTGGAGAAAACCCGCAATCTGCTCAAACAGATGCGCGAACGCGCACAAAGCAATCTGGCGGGCAAGGTGGAAGCCGAGCGCATCTTCACTCAGGAGACTCAACCGCAACTGGATCTGCTCAAAGGTCACTTCCATGAGATGGGTAGCGTCATCCAGAAGAGCCTGCTGAGTGAGCAGCAGATGGTGACCAACGCCAAACAGACCCGCTTTGTGATCATTCTGGCGGTGATTGCCGCACTGATTGTGGGCGCGTTCCTGGCTTGGCTCCTGAGCCGCGCCATCAGCCAACCGGTGCACGAGATCTCCACCGTACTCTCCGCCTCCTCCACCCAAATCTCCGCCTCCGCCACCCAGCAGGAGCGCGTCGCCGCCCAGCAGGTTACCGCCGTCAATGAGATCAACGTCACCTTGGAGGAGCTCAATGCGTCGGCGCGGCAGTCGTCGGATCAGGCCGACGCCTCCGCCTTAAGCGCGCAGCGCGCCTTGGGCCGTTCGCACCAGGGCTTGACCCTGGTGGAGGAGAGTTTGGAGCAGATGGAGGAGGTGATGGCGCGCATGGAGGCGATCTCGGCGCAGATCACTCTGCTCTCCGAGCGCACCGGCGCCATTGCCGATATCTCCAAACTGATGGTGGATTTCGCCAATGAGACCAAGATGCTGGCCATCAACGCCTCCATTGAGGCGGTGCGCGCAGGCGAACATGGGCAGGGTTTCACCGTATTGGCCATGGAGACGCGCAAACTGGCCAGCGAGAGCAAGCAATCGGCCGAGCGCATCAGCACCCTGGTGAATGAAATTCAACAGGCCGCCAGCGATGCGGTATCAGCCACCGATGCGGGCGCTCAGAGCATACACGGCGGCATGGCGGTGACGCGCCAGACCGCCGACGCCTTCCAGGGGGTGGCCGAATCGGTGCAATCCGCCGCCGAGAGCGCGCAGCAGATCTCGCTGAATATGCGTCAGCAGTCCACCGCCATCCGGCAGATCGTCAGCGCCATGTCCACCATTCAAGTGGGCGCCAAGGAGAGCGGCGACGGCATCTCCCAGGTCAAAACCGGGCTGCAGAACCTCAACGGCATCGCGCAGAGACTCAAGCGCATGGTGTAGTCAAAGGAATCACCAAAGCGCGTCGTCTTATAGTCACTATACTCAGTTGAATTCAAAATCGGACATTGGCGGTTTTGGCGATGGAAGATATCGAGGGCTTCGCCCTCGAGCTCCCAACACCCACACCGTGGGGCGCCGCCCCACATCCCGCTGGGGGCAACGCCCCCAGACCCCGCCGCCGACCAGTCGGCGGCCAATAGTCAGCGCAAGCCGGGCCTGCGTCAGGCAAACATTGGGCTGTTGAGGCGGGCAGGGCTCCTTTTTGAAAGAAGCTCTAAGCATCGCTCTCCTGGCTCGCGTCCGGCAGGCGCGCGCAATCCTCGATGATGTTCAGCAGGCGCGCCTTCTTGATGGGCTTGGTGACGTGGAAATCACACCCCGCAGCCAGTGATTTGGCCTCATCCTCGCGCATGGCGTGTGCGGTCAGGGCGACAATGGGAATCGGGGCCTGATCCATTTCGCGCTCTTGCTGACGGATCCGTTTGGCGGCGCTCAATCCATCCATCTCCGGCATCTGCACATCCATGAAAATGATGTCGTAGGCGTTGCGCCGCCACATCTCAATGACCTCGCGGCCATTGCCGACGATATCAAACGAATGCGCCGATTTTGCCAAGTAGGCGCGGATCAATTTTTGATTGTCCGGCGAGTCATCCGCCACCAGCACGCGACGCGGCGTGTGCGACGCTCCATGGTCCGTGCGCGGCCGCTTGCGCTTGTCGCCCTGCCGCGTCATGCGCGCTTGCTTGCGTCCGTCGCGCAGCGCCGCAATCTGCTCGTCACTGGGCGCCGCCAGGGGAATGCTGAAGAAGAAGACGCTACCGGAGCCCTGTTCGCTGGTGGCCAGCAGCTGTCCGCCCATTTTATCCACCAGCCGCCGACAGATGGAGAGCCCCAAACCGGTGCCGCCATATTTGCGCGTCACCGAGGAGTCCGCCTGCTCAAACGGTTGAAACACCGCTTCCATGCGCTCGGCGGGGATGCCGATGCCGGTGTCCATCACCTCGAACATCACGCGGTGATGCGGGGAGGCGCGCAGGCCCAGCCACACGCCGCCGGTTTCGGTGAACTTCATGGCGTTGCCCACCAGATTGATCAACACCTGCCGCAGACGTTGGGCATCGACCATGATGAACTCGGGCAGCTCAGGATCGTAGAAGGAGTCCACTGTGACGCCCTTCTGGCTGGCCACATGACGGAAGATGTTGACCACCGACTGGCTCAGATCGAACAGATCCACACACTCGGCTTCCAGTTCCAATTGGCCGGATTCGATTTTGGAGAGATCCAGAATATCGTTGATCAGCGCCAGCAGCGCCTCTCCGGCGTCGTGGATCACGCGCAAATAGTCCTTCGAGGTATGATCAAGATTGCCGTCATCAATCAGATCGCTCATGCCGATGATCACATTCAGCGGCGTGCGAATCTCATGGCTCATGTTGGCCAGGAACTCCGACTTCGCCTGATTGGCCAATTCAGCTTGCTCAATGGCCTCTTTTTGCAGGCTCTCCGTTTTCAACCGTTCGCTGACATTGCGAATCCAGCCGTAGGCGCAGAGGTTATCGTCGGAATCGATATACCGGTTGACCGAGACCTCCACCGGCACGAGGGCGCCATCCGCCAAGCGGTGGGTGCGCTGTAGGGTAAACCCCTCCCCCTGCTGGATGCGTTCGGTGATGGGCCCAATCATCTCATAGGTGAATTCCGCATCCCAATCCGGCAAGCGCCAGGAGGCGATCACCTCCCGCGGCGCGCCAAAGTGGTCGGCGGCGGCCTGGTTGACGTAGACCATGCGCCCCCCTTCGGCCAGATTCAGTATATAGAAGGGGTCATCGGCGCTCTCCACCATCTCTTTGAACAGCGTCATCTGCTGCTGCGCCTCATCCAGGGCGCGGCGGCTCTGGCGCTGCTCGTGATATTGATTGCGGGTGAGAAACGCAGTCAGCAACAGGCTGGCTATGGAGATCAGAACAATCAGGCGGATGGCGAACCGTTCGTTGAGCGAACGCACCTGCACCAGCTTCTCCACCGAAGCGTGCATCGCCTGCAGCAGCTCAGCATTCTCCCGCGCGCGGGTTTCATCAATGCGTGGGACCTCCCGCAGCCAATTGTGCGGCTGGGATATATACTCCGCATAAGGAGCCCACAGCGCGGCGACCTCATCGAGCCTCTTTTTGACCGCAGTGGAGGGCGCTTGCAAATGCACTTGCCGCACATCTCCGCCATCGATCTGCGCCGACACAACGCCGCCAAACCGCAACGCGCGCAATGAGGCGTCAAACAGCTGCACATCGTTCTGAATGCGATAGAACCAGCGCTCTTCGCGGCTGAGTTGATAGTAGAGCTGATGTTTGGCGATGCGTTGGGTGAGCATGCGCTGACGCCCGGCGATATCCACCGCGTAGGCTGAGTCGTCGCCGATTTTGATGATCCACAGGCTCAGGCCGATGTCCGCCACCAGCGTGGCCGCCATGATCACGAAAATCGTCAGATATTGCCGTTTTGCCGCCATGGTTTACGTCATATGGTCAGAAGAGCGGATGGGTGCGAAATCGCGTTGCATGTCGACGTGCGCCACGGTTGGAGCATTTGCAACGGGCGCCATGCTGACAAACAGACAACCGGCGCGTAGCGTCCAGAAATGCGATAAATCGTGGACTTTTGCCGGTCGAGTTCAATAGATCTACGGTAAGCCGTGGCAAGGCGGCGCGTCAATATGATTGCGCCCCACGCGGCGCAAAGAGGAAGACACCCTGTCGCATTCAAAATTGGGCATGGGCGATTCTGGCGATGGAAGATATCGAGGGCATAGCCCTCGAGCTCCAAAATATAGTCGCCGCAAAATAAAAAAAGGATTTTGAAAAGAGAAGATATTGAGGGCTGCGCCCTCAAACTCCCCAAAAGTCAATAACCACACCGTGGGGCGCCGCCCCACACCCCGCTTAAGGGTCATGGACCCTTAAGAATCCCGCCGCCGACCTGTCGGCGGCCAATAGTCAGCGCTAGCTCCACCTGCGTCACGCAAACATTCAACACTCTGTACAGTTGGGATCCAGCCCACGCGCCTCTGCCGCCACACAGAAAAAAACGGCCCGCCCAGGATGCCCGGGCGGGCCGTTTCACTTCACTGCAGAGCGGAACGCTTATTCGGCGTTGTTGCTCTTGGCGTTCTCCAGAGCTTGGCTCAGAGCCTGACCCAGAGCGCCAGCCATGGGACCGTCGGCGGCGGCGCCTTCGGAACCATACTCCTTGATGGCGTCGCGCTCTTGCTGCACTTCCAACGCCTTGATGGAGAGGCTGATCTTACGCTTCTGACGATCCACGCCGGTGATGCGCGCCTCCACTTCAGCGCCCACGGTCAGGTGGGAGCCGTCGCGGTCGTCCTGGGAGAACTCGGCTTTGCGGATGTGGCCTTCGACGCCTTCACCCAACTCCACCAGTACGCCGGAGCTCTGCACTTCCTTGATGGAACCCTTAACAATGGTCCCCTTGGCGTTGGCGTCGGCCCACTGGCTCCACTCATCGGGGGAAGCCTGCTTGATGCCCAGGGAGATGCGCTCCTTGTCGGGATCCAGCGACAGCACCACCGCTTCGACTTCCTGGCCCTTCTGGTACTCCTTGAGGACCTCTTCGCCGGCATTGGCGTCCCAGGTCACGTCGGAGAGGTGCACCAGACCGTCGATGTCCCCTTCCAGACCCACGAACAGACCGAATTCGGTGATGTTCTTGATCTCGCCGGCCACCATGCTGCCCACCGGATGTTGGGTGGCGAAGGCCTCCCAGGGGTTCTCCTGGCACTGCTTCAGGCCCAGGGAGATGCGGCGGCGATCGGCGTCGACGTCCAGCACCATGACGTCCACTTCCTGACCCACTTCAAGGATCTTGGAGGGGTGGATGTTCTTCTTGGTCCAGGTCAGTTCGGAGACGTGGGCCAGACCTTCAACGCCGGGCTCCAGCTCAACAAACGAGCCGTAGTCGGTGATGTTGGTGACGGTGCCGCGGAACTTGGTGCCCGCCGGGTACTTGGCGCCAATGCCCTCCCAGGGGTCGGTCATCAACTGCTTCATGCCCAGAGAGATGCGCTGGGTGTCGGAGTTGAACTTGATCACCTGCACCGACACGGTGTCGCCGACGTTGACCACGGCGGAAGGATGCTTGACGCGCTTCCAGGACATGTCGGTGATGTGCAGCAGGCCGTCCAGACCACCCAGGTCGACGAAGGCGCCGTAATCGGTGATGTTCTTGACCACGCCGTCGAGGATCATGCCCTCGTGCAGGGTCTCGAGCAGGGCCTTGCGGGCGTCTTCGCGCTGCTTCTCCACCACGGTGCGGCGGGAGACCACGATGTTGCCGCGACGACGATCCATTTTGAGGATGTCGAAGGGTTGCGTCTCGTCCTGCAGACGGCTGATGTCGTGCACCGGGCGCACGTCCACCTGCGAGCCGGGCAGGAACGCCGCCAGACCGCCGATGTCGACGGTGTAGCCGCCCTTGACCTTGCCCATGATGCGGCCTTCGACGGTCTGTTGATCGTTGAAGGCGGCTTCCAGAGCCTGCCACGCCTCTTCGCGCTTGGCCTTTTCACGGGACAGCACGGCCAGGCCGTTTTGATCTTCGCAGCGCTCCACAAACACATCCACGGAGTCGCCGATGCCGACGGGCAGATTGCCTTCGGCATCAAAGAATTCGCGGATGGAGAGGCGGCCTTCGGATTTCAGACCCACATCGACAACGAACTCGTCCCCTTCGCGTTGGATGATGGAGCCGGTGACCACCTGGCCCTCTTTGCCGACGCCCTTGCTGAAGGATTCCTCCAACAGAGCTTCGAAGTCTTCATCCGCGATTTCCGAGTCTAGAATAATGTCTCCCACTTGAGTTTCCTCTGCGCCTTGCCGATACGGGTTGAAGTTGATCCAAAACAGCCAGCTCCTCTTGAATCTGGAGCAAGCCGCGGTTTACAGACAAAAACGAGAGTCCGCAAAACGGACTCTCGCGCGATGACTATGTGTCGGGACGGGCTTTGCGAGTTGAACGCCGACCGCACTGAGGCTTCAGTCGGCGGCGTCGCGTTGGCGGGCGATGATCCGCGCCACCGTTTGCACGCTCTGGGGCAGGGTCAGTTCGCTGGTGTCCACTACCGTGGCCCCTGCGGCGACGACCATGGGCGCATGACTTCTTTTGGCGTCCCGTTCGTCGCGTTGGGCCATCTGGTCCCGAATCTGAGTGAAGCTAACAGATTCTCCCTTCTCCTGCAACTCCAAAGTCCGGCGTTTTGCCCGTGCGTCAAGGGACGCCGTGAGAAAAATTTTCACCTGCGCATCGGGCAGCACCACCGTGCCGACGTCGCGGCCATCCAGAATCGCCGCCCCCGGCGCGCCATAGGCGCGTTGGAAATCCAGCAGCGCGGCGCGCACCGGGAGCATCGACGCCACCTTGGACGCCGCCACGCCACTCTCTTCGCGGCGCAACTGCTCGTGCACGTCGACGCCATCCAAAAAGGCGTGGAATCCCACTTCGGCGCCCAGATCACGGAAGGTGAAGTCCATCTGCGCAGCCCACTGCGCCAGCGCCTCGGGATCCCATTGATCCTGCTGCAGGGCGTGCAGTCCGACGGCGCGATAGAGCGCGCCGGTGTCCAGATAGGCCAGGCCAAACTGGCGCGCCGCCTCGCGGCACACCGTGCCTTTGCCCGCCCCCGCCGGACCATCCACCGCCACCAGGAAGCGGTCGCTCATGACTGCGGCTCCGCTACCTCTTCAACGCGCATGCCCAGCGCGCCCATGGATGTGGCGAAGCCGGGGAACGAGGTGTTGATGTTGTCGCAGCGGGTCACCGTCACCGGCTCGGCGCAGCGCAGCCCCGCCACCAACAGCGACATGGCGATGCGGTGGTCGGTATCGGAGTCCACCGTGGCGCCGCCTTTGAGCCCGTTGGGGTTACCAACGATGCGCGCGCCGTCGGGATACTCGGTGAACTCCGCCCCCAACGCCGTCAAGCCCTTGGCCATGGCGCTGATGCGGTCGCTCTCTTTGACCCGCAACTCCTCGATGCCGCGCGCTTCGGTGACGCCGTCAGCCAGGGCGGCGGCGACAAAGAAGATGGGGTACTCATCAATAGCCGCCGGGGCGACCTCGCGCGGGGCGTCGATGCCGCGCAGTTCGCTGTAGCGCACATGCAGATCCGCCACCGGCTCGCCGCCCGCATTGCGCTCATTGATGCGCTCGATGTTCGCCCCCATCAAGTCCAGCAGCGCCAGAATGCCGGTGCGGGTGGGGTTCATGCCCACATTGCGAATGATGATGTCCGAACCCGGGGTGATCAGCGCCGCCACCATGGGGAACGCCGCCGCGGAGATATCGGCGGGCACTTCGATGCTCTGCGCCTTCAGCTCCGGCCAGCCATCCACGGTCACCTTCAAGCCGTCGCGCTCAACCTCGGCGCCGAACGCGGTGAGCATGCGTTCGGTGTGGTCGCGAGTGGGGGCCGGTTCGATCACCGTGGTCTCGCCTGCGGTGTTGAGTCCCGCCAACAGCACGCAGGACTTCACCTGCGCCGAGGCCACCGGGCTCTCATAGGTGATGGGGACCAGTTCGCCGCCCTCAATGGTGAGCGGAGCCAGACGACCGCCATCGCGGCCAGTGATGCGCGCGCCCATTTTGCGCAGCGGCGTCACCACCCGCCCCATAGGGCGCGAGCGCAGGCTGTGGTCGCCGGTGAGCACCGAGTAGAACGGCTGGCTGGCCAGCAGGCCCGACAGCAGCCGCATGGCGGTGCCGGAGTTGCCCATATCCAGCACATCCCCAGGCTCTTTGAGTCCATCCACCCCTTGCCCGGTGATCTCATATTGACCCGGACCCTGGCGCACGATCTCCGCCCCCATGGCGCGGAAGGCGCCAATGGTGCGCAGCACGTCCTCGCCCTCCAGCAGTCCGGTGGCGCGGGTGGTCCCCTCGGCCAGGGAGCCCAAAATAATGGTGCGGTGGGAGATCGACTTATCCCCCGCCGGGGTGATTTCGCCTGTGAGGGAGTCGCCGGTCAGGGTGCGCAAAGTGATGGACATGGGCGGTTTGGCCTCTGAGAAAGGGAATCCAAAGTGTGTCAGCTGCATAGAATGACCGCACTTGCCGCTGCGAGCAAGGCGGCGGGGAATTTGTAATCGTTAAATCCGATTAGCATTATGAAAACAACTCATTGGACCGATTATAGCGGATCGTCGTAATCTCTTTTCCAACGACAACGCACACTTCCACTTTTGAGGAGTTCGCACCATGAGTGAGCAAACTGTTTCCCAGACCGTGAAGAATCTTGAAGCCGCCTTTGCTGGTGAATCCATGGCCAACCGCAAGTATCTCTACTTCGCCCGTCTGTGCCGTCGCATGGGCGCCGATGAGGTGGCGGAAATTTTCGAGCGCACCGCCGAGCAGGAGACCGAACACGCCTTTGGCCACTTGGATCTGCTGTTCCCCGCCGACACCTTGACGCCCGCCAAAATGTTGCAACTGGCCATTGAGGGGGAAACGTACGAGTATACCGAAATGTATCCGGCGTTTCGCACCACGGCGCTGGAGGAGAAGAACGGCGCGGCGGTGGCGGAGATCGATGAGCAGATCGCCGAATCCCGCGAACATGCCGAGCAGTTTGCGCAGATGCTGGAGAAAGCGGCCAAGCGCTTCCGCGCCCTGGCCTCGGTGGAGGAGCGCCACGCCAACCGTTACCAACAGACCCTGGATAAGCACAACGCCGCTTAAACAGACGATTTGGCGGAACAAAATTCGCCTAAGATTGACAAACAGAGCATCCGGCCATTGGGCCACAACGAGGAGATGACGCCATGAAACGCTACAAGTGCACCGTGTGTGACTTTATCTATGACGAAGCCAAAGGGATGCCCGAAGATGACATCGCCCCGGGCACCAAATGGGAAGACGTGCCCGACGATTGGGAGTGCCCGCAGTGCGGCGTCTCCAAATCCGACTTCGAGATGGTGGAGATGTAATCTCTCCAACAGCGCCGCTACGGCGTGGAAAATGGAAAGCGCCCGCCTGAATCCAGGCGGGCGCTTTTTTATTGCGCTGCAAATTGCACAGTCGATTGCAAAACTCAGGCGCTTTTGCGCCGCATGCAGTAGAGCAACCAATCTTTGAGATCCGACAACAGGATGTGGCGATTGTTGGGCTCGCTGAAGTGGCGACGCGTCACCCAATCCTCTTCAGCGTAGCGCATGGCGGCGTCGCGGAAGGAGCGCGGCATATCCAGATTTAGTTGCGAGCTTTGCGTGAGCAGGCTCATCACCTGGCGGAACAACAATAGGTAGGGATCTCCGCTGCGGCCCGATTTGGTGAGCCAGAACTCCACCTCGGGGTAGAGATCGAACAGCGCCAGATAGTCCTTGGCATTGGGATATTTGCCGACGGAAATGTCCATGGTGCTTCCCCTCTTGGGATGGCATGAACCCCATTGGCCAGACCGTTCGGTTCTCCCTGCCGCAGTCGTGACCAACATGATTGATAGCCGCATTTGCTGCGGCGTTCAAGACGGCGTGGACCAATCTTGAATGTCTTTATCAAACTGTCTCTGCCAAACCCTTATGCACCAAACATGCCATTTCTATTGTCGCCTGAAGCTCCAATCGAATATTTCATTAACGAGGAAATGGAAGATATCGAGGGCTCCGCCCTCGAGCTCCCAACGACCAAACCGTGGGGCGCCGCCCCACACCCCGCTGTGGCCGCAGCCCCTGACGATTCGGCAGGATTGCCGAATCGGACTCGCGTAAGCGAGCCCGAAGGGTGAGGGCCATGGATAGCCCGAATCACCCCGCCGCCGACCAGCCGACGGCCAATAGTCAGTGCTAGCTCGGCCTGCGTCACGCAAACATTGGCTGTTCTCTGCGGTTTTGGTTTTGTATAGCCGCTTGAATCCAGAATGACACAAATCCAAAGCGCTCAATGTTTGCGTGACACTGGTTGGTCTTGCGCTGACTATGGGACAAATTTCCAACGGAAATTTGGCGGGATTCTTAAGGGTCTATGACCCTTAAGCGGGTGTGGGCAGCGCCCACGATTCGGCAGGATTTCCGAATCGGACTCGCGCAGCGAGCCCGCAGGGTGAGGGCCATGGATGGCCCGAATCACGGTTTAGATTTTGATCTTGGGAGCTCGAGGGCGCAGCCCTCGATATCTTTCAGCGCCCATATGTGCACTTTTGAATGCTAGCGACTATATATATCTCTGCGCGCCTGGCCTCGGACCATAAAAAAAGCGCCTGAAGCAGGCTTCAGGCGCTTTTTCAATGACGGCCGGGCGAGGACGTTAGGACTTCTTCTTGCTTGCGCTCTTTTTACGCGACTGTTGCAGCTTCTCTCCCAAACCGGCGTCGATGGCCAATTGGCGGCGGGTTTTGGAGTAGCTGGGGGCCACCGTGGGGTAGTCCTTGGGCAGATTGAACTGCGCGCGATAGTCATTCAGGCTCAGACCATGGGAGCGGGTCAGGTGGCCTTTGAGGGTCTTGCAGGACTTGCCGCACACCAGGCAGAACACCGCATCTTCGGTGACTGATTCCTCAACCGGCAGCGCGGGCTTGGGCGCGGCGGGCTTTTTAGCGCGCGTGGCGGCCTCGGCGCTGGCCTCTTCCGAAGCCGCTTCAGCGATCGGCGCGGGGGCTTCGGCCACAGGCGCTTCGCTCTGCGCGCCGGTGTCCATCTGTTGCAGCGTAACGTGCACCTGCGTCATCAAACCAGTCAGCTCTTTGGCGTCCAACGTATTATTGCTGACATACGCTTGAACGATTTCCGCCGCTTTTTTCACCAATTCCGAAGACATTGCCCAGGCTCCTTACCCAATCAGTTCATATAAAAAAGTGAAGTACAACTGCGCACATTCTGGGCAGAATAGAACGAAAGTCAACCTTTTCTTTCGAATGTCGAAAGATGTTTATTTGCGAATATCAAAATCCCCATCCAATAAGCGCGCAACATCCGCTTATCCGCATCGCATAATCGTGGAGTTTCTCTTGTATTCGCCGTATTTGCGTCAGGTGATTACCCCACAGGGCTTTGCGCCCGCGCGCGCATCCAGTGATCGGCCAGGGTGAGCGCCACCATAGCTTCCGCCACCGGCACGGCGCGAATGCCCACGCACGGATCGTGACGCCCTTTGGTGATAATTTCACGGGCGTTGCCCTGTTTATCCACCGTACGTCGCGGAATTGTAATAGAACTCGTCGGCTTGATGGAAAAACGGATCACAATATCTTGTCCACTGGAGATTCCGCCCAGAATACCGCCTGCATTATTCGCCAAGAATTGCGGATGTTGCGCATCTTCGCCCGGAATCATCTCGTCAGCGAACGCCGCGCCGGTGGCCATGCCTGCGGCCATACCTGCGCCGATCTCCACCCCTTTGACGGCGTTAATGCTCATGATGGTTTTGGCCAGGTCGGCGTCCAGACGATCAAATACCGGCTCGCCGAGGCCAGCGGGCACATTCTCGGCCACCAATTCCAACGTCGCGCCCACGGAGTCGCCTGCGCCGCGAATGGCGTCCAGCAGCGTCTCCATTTTGGTCACAGCTTGGGCGTCGGGGGTGAAGAAGGGGTTTTGCTCCACCTGCTCCCAATCCCAGTTGGCGCGGTCGATCATCACATCGCCCATGCCGATCAGCGCGGCGCGAATGCGCACCCCCGCCACATGATTGAGCAGTTTTTTGGCGATGGCGCCGCCCGCCACGCGGATGGCGGTCTCCCGCGCCGAGGCGCGGCCGCCGCCGCGATAGTCGCGAATCCCATACTTGCGCCAATAGGTGAAGTCCGCATGGCCGGGGCGGAACAGCTCCATGATATCGCCGTAGTCTTTGGAGCGTTGGTTGCTGTTTTCGATCACCAGTCCGATGGGGGTACCGGTGGTTTTGCCTTCGAACACGCCGGAGAGGATGCGGATTTTATCCGCTTCCTTACGCTGGGTGGTGTGGCGGGATTGGCCGGGTTTGCGCCGGTCCAGATCCACCTGGATCTCCTCTTCGCTGATCTCCAAACCGGGGGGGCAGCCATCGATGACGCCGCCGATGGCCGGACCGTGGCTTTCGCCAAAGGTGGTGAGGGTGAAGAGTTGTCCGATGGTGTTGCCAGCCATGAGCGTTCCGTTAGCCAAAAGGTCTGTAATCGTGCGGTAGACAAGTCTTGAATGCGCGTAAATGATTGCGGACAGGGAGCAGCGTGACAGGTGGAAAATCGCGACATTTACTGGCGCGATTTTCCGGGGTCTGGGGTCCGCGACCCCAGCGGGGCGTGGGGCGGCGCCCCACGGTTTTATCTTTTGGGAGCTCGAGGGCAAAGCCCTCGATATCTTTCATCATCCAATTTCGCTCATACCACTTGAGCAGCAGGAACTTCAATCCTCTTCCGGCACCGCGCGCATGCCCACCACGTGGTAGCCGCAATCCACGTGCAGGGTCTCGCCGGTGATGGCGCTGCCGCCCGGACCCAACAGCATGAGGGCGGTTTCGGCCACCTCCTGCTGGGTGACATTGCGGCGCATGGGCGAGTTATCACGGTTCCAGTTGAGGATCTCTTTAAAGTCGCCGATGCCTGCCGCCGCCAGAGTCTTGATGGGTCCGGCGGAGATGGCGTTGACGCGGATGTTGCGCGGCCCCAGATCCACCGCCAGATAGCGCACGCAGGCCTCCAGCGCGGCCTTGGCGACGCCCATGACGTTGTAGTGGGGCAGCACCCGCTCGGCGCCCAGATAGGAGAGGGTGACGATGGAGGCGCCTTCGGTGAGCATGGGCGCGGCGCTGCGGCACAGGTTTACCATGGTGTAGGCGGAGCTGATCATGGCGGTCTCGAATCCCTCTTTGGAGGTATCGTAAAACTTGCCGCGCAGCTCCTCTTTCTTGGCGTAGGCGATGGAGTGGACGATGAAGTCGATGCCATCCCAATGCTTGGCGGCTTCATCGATCACCGCTTGCACATCGGCGTCATCGGTGGCGTCGCAGGGGCAGCAGAACACGCCGCCCACCTTCTCCGCCAACGGGCGCACGCGCTTTTCCATGGTTTCGCCAAAGAAGGTGAAGCCCAGCTGGGCCCCCTCGCGCGCGCACGCCTCGGCGATGGCCCAAGCGATGCTGCGTTCATTGGCCACGCCCAGAATAATGCCGCGTTTGCCCTCCATCATGCCCATGCTTGCTCTCCGTCAAAACGCTATTGGACGCCGGTTGACGTCTCGGTATTCTTTTTGATGAACACCATCGTCTTTTAATGCTCTCGGCGATGCATGTCCAGCCTTTGGCCCCATACTATAACGCATTCAGGCGATTATTCAGGCGAAATCCTGCCAATGGTTCGTTTGATGGGGCGATTCCCTTGGTCAGCAACAGCGCTTTAAAGTCGCCCATGGCGCCGGGCATCAACAGACGCGACGCCGCCTGTTTGATAGCGCCCAGTTGCGCAGCGTCAGGAACCATGCGCTGCATCTGCTCCAGCCGCTCCAGGATTCCCAGCCCCATGAGGAACCAGCTTTGGGTGGTAAAGCCCGTGCGCACTGCGCCGCCCGCCTCCGCTGCCCGCGCCATGGCGCTGAAGTCCACATGGGCGGTGATGTCCATCTCGCCAGGATATTTGAGCGGATCATCCACTCGCTTATGGCGATAGTGTCCCATCAGCGTGCCCCCGGCGCGTCCGGCGCAGCGCATCTCCCGCGCCGCTTCGCCATAGTCGATAAACAGCAGCGCCCCCTGCCCCAGCGTGTTGGCCGCTTGACGCATCCAACCGTCCGCCGCCACATGGGCTTCGAAGCGCCAGCCGGGCTGTAACGTTTCGGCGGTTATATTATGCTGCTCGCAATATCCTGCTAGCGCCGCGCTGGGATGCTCCAACTGCTCGCGCCAGGCGCCCTTGTGCGCATCCCACGTCACCACAATTTCGCGTAATCCCTGATCGGTCACCGCCGCGCCGTGCACTGGCAACGCATCGAGAAACTCATTGCCCAGGATCACCCCGTCAATGGGCGCCTCTACGGTCAGTTCCAGCAACGACGCCCCCCAGCGCACCGAATCTGTTTCGATTCCCGCCTGCGCCAAGGTCTCATGCTGGCGTTGGCGGAAATCCGGGCTGCTATCGACAATGGCGTAGCGGATCGCCTCTTTGAAGCCGGTGAATAGCCGCGCCGTGCGCAGAATGTCCGCCGCCATGCGTCCCACGCCCGCGCCCATCTCCACCACGTCAAAGCGCGATGGCGCGCCCATGCGGCCCCAGATCTCCACCAGTTGCAGCGTGATCAACTCGCCAAACAGCGAGGTCAGCTCCGGCGCGGTGACAAAGTCGCCGCTGCGCCCGATACGCGCCTTCTGCGCATTGTAATAGCCGTGCTGGGGATGGTGCAGGCACAGATCCATGAAATCCCGAAACAGCAGCGCGCCGCCGTTCTGTTCGGCGGTGGTGCGCAGAATCTCGTGGATGGGGTGGTGGCTCATAGTGTTGAGGTGATTTTGTTCGATGAGGAATGGGGTGATGGAAGATATTGGGGCTTCGCCCCAAACCCCATGAGGGCGCCGCCCTGAACCCTCGTTAGTTTGCTTTTATACTGGGCGCTATGGTCGCTAGCATTCAAAAGTTAACATATGGGCGCTGAAAGATATCGAGGGCTTTGCCCTCGAGCTCCCAAGGTCAAAAACCAAACCTTGGGGCGCCGCCCCAAACCCCGCTGGGGGCGCAGCCCCCTGACGATTTGGCAGGATTGCCGAATCGGACTCGCGCTAGCGAGCCCGAAGGGTGAGGGCCATGGATGGCCCGAATCACCCCGCCGCCGACTGGTCGGCGGCAAATAGTCAGCGCAAGCTCTTTCAGCGTCACGCAAACATTGGACATTCTGCGCAGTTTCGGTTTTGACTCACCATAATACCGAGCAGATCGAGTTTCTTCTTATACTTCAAATGCAACAGGCGCCCACTGGGCGCCTGTGTGCTCGACTTACTGAATCTGCCGCTTACTGCAGGAACGGCTGAATCGCCGCCGCGCTCCATCCCATCATCGCGCCAGGCATGATGCCCCACACAAACACTAGAATCGCGCTCACCGCCATCAACGCCGTGTTGTAGCCGCCCACCGGGGTGTCCAGCTCGCTCTCCGGCTCATCGAAGAACATCACCTTCACCACCCGCAGGTAGTAATAGGCCGCCACCGCGCTAAACAGAATACCCACAATGGCCAGCAGGTACATGTGCGCCTGCACCGCCGCCATGAAGATCTGGAATTTGGCGATAAAGCCCGCCAGCGGCGGAATCCCCGCCATGGAGAACATGAACACCGCCATCACCAAGGCCATGGCCGGACGCTTCTGATACAGACCCTTGTAGTCGTCGATCTTCTCGCCCACGCCCGCTTTGTTCAGGCCGACGATGAGGGCGAACGCGCCGATGCTCATGACGATGTAGATGGTCAGATAGGTGACCACCGCCTTATGCCCCATCTCGCCGCCCACCGCCAGACCGATCAGCGCATAACCGACGTGGCTGACCGAGGAGTAGGCCAACAGACGCTTGATGTTCTCCTGACGCAACGCCGCCAGGGCGCCCACGCCGATAGAGAGCAGCGCCACCACCTGCAGCACCGGAACCCACACGCTTGCGAGCGGCGCGAAGCCATCCATCAACACACGGTACATGGCGCCGAAGGCGGCCAGCTTGGGCATGGCGGCCATGAACGCGGTCACTGAGGTGGGCGCGCCTTCATAGACGTCCGGGGCCCACATGTGGAACGGCGCAGCGGCCATCTTGAACGCCAGACCCGAGATGATGAAGATCAAACCCATGTTGATGGGCAGTTGCAGATGGTGATCGGTGGCCAGGAACTGCGTCACCGAAGTGAAGGAGACATCGCCCACCGCGCCATAGATCAGGGTCACGCCATACAGGAACAGCGCCGAGGCCACCGAACCCAGCACGAAGTACTTCAAACCCGCCTCGTTGGAGCGCGGATCATCGCGCTTGTAGGCAGCCAGCACATAGATGGAGAGGGACATCATCTCCAGACCCATATACAGGGTAATGAAGCCGCCGGAAGAGACCATGATCATGCCGCCCAGCATGGCGAACATGGTCAGCACCACATACTCGCCGTTGCCGATGCCGGTGCGCTCGATGTAGTCCCAGGACATCATCAGCGGGGCCACCGTGGCCAGCAGGATGAGCAGTTTCATGTAGGCGGCGAAGGAGTCCTGCACGAACATGCCGCCAAAGGTGGTGCGCGTATCCGGGCCGATGGCCCAATGGCCGATCACAGCCGCCGCCAGAATGGTGATGGTGGCCACGCCGTTGATGCGGCGCTTGCCCTCTTCACCGCTCCACCAAGCGCTGGCCAGCAGCAGCGCCATGGCCACCACGGCGATGAGGATCTCCGGCAGCATCAAGCCAAGATTGATATCGGGCAGCATGTTGTCTCGCTCCGTGTCACAGCGCGCCGTTAGCAACGCACAGTCAAAATCACGCTATATTTCATCAGAATTCAATGGCTTCGGATGTTGGAAGATATCGAGGGCCATGCCCTCGAGCTCCCTAAGATCAAAAGCCAAACCGTGGGGCTCCGCCCCACACCCCGCTGGGGTCGCGGACCCCAGACCCCCAAAAATTCGGCCATAAATGTCCGAATTTTCGACTTTACGCTCCGGGGCAACTCTCAACTTCATTGCATTGCATGCGCAAAACCCATCGAGGGACTTACGCCTTAGTGCGCCATGGCCGCCGCCGTGGCGACGCCGCTCTTGACCACATGAGCCTGCTCGATGAGGTTGGTCACCGAGGCGCTCATCACATCCAGCACCGGCCCGGGATAGAAGCCCATCCACAGGGTGATGACGATGAGGGGCGCAAACACCAGCACCTCGCGACGAGTGACGTCGGTGAGGGCTTTGACATCCTCATGCACGATCTCGCCAAACACCACCCGCTTGTACATCCACAACATGTAGGCCGCGCCCAGCACCAGACCGGTGGCGGCGATAAACGCCACCCAGGTGTTGTCCAGAAACGCCCCCAGCAGAATCAGGAATTCGCCGACAAAGCCGTTGGTGCCTGGCAGACCCACCGAAGCCATGGTGAACAGCATGAAGATCACCGCATACACCGGCATGCGCAGGGCCAGACCGCCAAAGCGGGCGATCTCGCGGGTGTGCAGACGGTCATACACCACGCCGACGATGAGGAACAGCGCGCCGGAGACGATGCCGTGGTTGATCATCTGCAGAATGCCGCCCTCCACGCCGTTTTGATTCAGCGCGAAGATGCCGATGGTGACAAATCCCATGTGGGAGACCGACGAATAGGCGATCAGCTTCTTCAGGTCCTCCTGCATCAACGCCACCAGCGCCGTATAGACGATGGCCACCAGCGATAGCGCATACACCATGGGGGTGAAGTACTGGGTGGCGTCGGGCAGGATCGGCAGCGAGAAGCGCAGGAAGCCGTAGGCGCCCATCTTCAGCAGAATGCCCGCCAGAATCACCGAGCCGGCGGTGGGCGCCTGCACGTGGGCGTCGGGCAACCAGGTGTGCACCGGCCACATGGGCACCTTCACCGCAAAGGCGACGAAGAAGGCCAGGAAGATCATCAACTGGAACTTGAAGTCCAGCGGCGCCAGCATCAATTCGGGGATGCTGAAGGTGCCGGTCTTGAAGTAGAGCGCCAGCATGGCGATCAGCATCAGCACCGAGCCGGCCAGGGTGTAGAGGAAGAACTTCAGCGCCGCATACACGCGGTTGTTGCCGCCCCACACGCCGATGATCAAGAACATCGGGATCAGCATCGCCTCCCACAACACGTAGAAGAGCACGAAGTCCAGCGCGCAGAAGACGCCGTTGACGAACGCCTCCAGCGCCAGGAAGGCGATCATGTACTCTTTCACCCGCTTCTGCACGCTCTCCCACGAGGCGAGGATGCACAGCGGCGTGAGCAGCGCGTTGAGGATGATGAACGGCAGGCTGATGCCGTCAATCCCCATGCGATAGTGGATGCCCAGCGACGGCAACCACGGCGCCTCTTCCATGTATTGGAAGCCCGGGTTGGCGGCGTCGAACCCCGCATACAGCAGCAGCGACGCGCCGAAGGTGACGAGGGATACGCCCAGCGCCCACAGGCGCGCTTTGTCCGCGTCCTTGCCGTTGATCAGCACCAGGATCGCCAGCGCGCCCAGCAGGGGGAAGAAGGTGACGAATGTTAGCATCGCCTTGTGGCCTCCATAAAACCGTGTATCGTCAGCGCCCGATCAGGCGTAGAAGGTGATCAGCACCAGCACGCCCGCCAGCATGGCGAAAGCGTAGTGATACACATAGCCCGATTGCATGCGTTTGAGCACAGCGCCCATGCGCACCATCAGATTGGCGGTTCCATTCACGCCGTAGCCATCGATGATGGTGGCGTCGCCGGTCTGCCACAGCCCTTTGCCAATGGCTTTGGCGGGCTTGATGAAGATGGCGTCATACAGTTTGTCGAAATACCAGGCGTTGAGCAGGAACTGATAGCCGCGCGGGCACAGCTCTGACACCTTCTTCGGCAGGGTCGGAACCCAGATGTACATCAGCAGCGCCAGGAACAGACCGCCCAGGAACATCACGAAGGGGAGCCACTTCACATGCGCAGGCGCATGGTGGGCGTGGGCCAACGCATCGTGGCCTTCGGCCAGGAAGATGGCGTCCTTGAACCAGCCCGCTTCGATGATGCCGTGGCCGAGGTAGCCCGCCAACAGGGCGCCCACCGCCAGCAGCAGATTGGGCGCGCGCATGAACCACGGCGCCTCGTGGGCGTGGTCATAGTGGTGCTCGTCATGGGGCTTGCCATGGAAGGTCATGAACACCAGACGGAAGCTGTAGAAGGTGGTCATGAAAGCGGCGATCAGGCCAATCACCCAGGCGAAGGTGCCGACGCCGGTGTGGGCGGCCCAGGCCGACTCCAGAATGGCGTCCTTGGACCACCAACCGGCCAGATAGGGGAAGCCGGTCAGCGCCAGGGTGCCAATCATCATCAGCGCGTAGGTGAGCGGAATCTTCTTCCACAACCCGCCCATTTTGCGCATGTCCTGCTCGTGGTGCATGGCGTGGATCACCGCGCCCGCGCCGAGGAACAGCAGCGCCTTGAAGAAGGCGTGGGTCATCAGGTGGAACATGGAGGCCGCATAGGCGGAGACGCCGGCGGCGAAGAACATGTAGCCCAGCTGCGAACAGGTGGAGTAGGCGATCACCCGTTTGATATCGTTCTGCACCAGACCCACCGAGGCGGCGAAGATCGCGGTGACCGCGCCGATCACCGTCACCACCATCAGGGCGGTTTCCGACTGCTCGAACAGCGGCGAGGCGCGGCACACCAGGAACACGCCCGCAGTCACCATGGTGGCGGCGTGGATCAGGGCGGAGACCGGGGTGGGGCCCTCCATGGCGTCGGGCAGCCAGGTATGCAGGAAGAACTGCGCCGATTTGCCCATGGCGCCCATGAACAGCAGCAGGCAGATCAGGGTCATGGTGTTGAACTCATGGCCCAGGAACATCATGGTGGCTTGGTACTGATTGGTCAGCGCCATGGCGAACACGCCCTTGTCGCCGAGGAAATCCAGGGTGCCGAACACCATGAACACGCCGAACACACCCAGGGCGAAACCGAAGTCGCCCACGCGGTTGACCAGGAACGCCTTGATGGCGGCGTTGCAGGCGGACTCTTTTTTGAACCAGAAGCCGATCAGCAGATAGGAGGCCAGGCCCACCCCTTCCCAACCAAAGAAGAGTTGCAGGAAGTTGGGCGCGGTGACCAGCGACAGCATGGCGAAGCTGAACAGCGACAGGTAGGAGAAGAAGCGCGGAACGTCGGGATCCTCCTCCATGTAGTTGACCGAGTAGATATGCACCAGGGTGGAGACGCCGGTGACCACGATCAGCATGATGGCGGTGAGGCGATCCACCAGCACCCCCAGGGTGACCACGAAGTCGCCCGAGGGGATCCAGGTGAAGAAGGTTTCATGCACCGCCGGGGCGTCGCCCAGGGCGATCTCGAAGAACGCCTTGATGGAGAGCAACAGCGCCAGGCCGATGCCGCCGATGGTGACGATCTGGCTCATCTGGTTGCCCAGTCGACGGCCAAACAGACCGGCGATGATCGATCCCATTAGCGGCAGCAGTACGATGAGTTTGTAAGTGCTCATATTTGATTCGCCGTTGCTCTTTACGTTGCTGGCGGTCGCCGCTTTCGCGTGCAACCCCTCGTGCGCCCTGTGGCGCGTCCATCAGCCCTTCAGAGAGTCGATCTCTTCCACATCAATGGTGCTGCGGTTGCGGAAGAACAGCACCAGAATGGCCAGACCGATGGCCGCCTCCGCCGCGGCCACGGTGACCACGAAGAAGGTGAAGATCTGCCCGGTCAGATTGTGCAGAAAGTGCGAGAAGGCGACGAAGTTGATGTTCACCGCCAGCAGCATCAGTTCGATGCTCATCATGATGATGATCATGTTCTTGCGGTTCAGGAAGATGCCGAAACCGCCAATGACGAACAGGATCGCCGACAGGATCGCATAGGCGTTGATGGTGATCATGTTACGCACCCTCCCCGGACTTGACCTTGTTGATCACCAAGGCGTCCTCGCGCTTGCGATTCAACTGATGGCTGACCCGCTGCTTCTTGACGTCCTTGCGTTCGCGGTGAGTCAGGGCGATGGCGCCGATCAGCGCCACCAGCAGCACCACCGAGGCCAGCTCGAACGGGAACAGATACTTGGTGTAGAGAATCTTGCCGATGGCCAGGGTGTTGTCGTAGTCGGCGGCGGCGGCCACGGGGGCCTCCAGATGGTAGGCGCCGCCCACGGCGGCCAACTCCACCAGCACCACCAGACCCACCATCAAGCCCATGGGCAGATGGTCGATGGCGCCTTTGCGCAGCTCGGCGAAGTCCACATCCAGCATCATCACCACGAACAGGAACAGAATCGCCACCGCGCCCATGTAGACCATCACCAGAATGGCGGCGATGAACTCGGCTTCGATGAGCACGAACAGCCCGGCGCTGGTAAAGAACGCCAGCACCAGCCACAGCACCGACTGGATCGGGTTGCGCGTGGTGATCACCATGACGCCGGAGACCACCAGCACCGTGGCGAGCATGAGGAAGACAAAATCGGCGACCATCATATCCTTCGCGCTCCTTAACGGTATTTGGCGTCGGCTTGCAGACGCGCGTCCACCACCGGCTTCCACTTGTCGCCGTTGGTCAACATCTTGTCCTTGTGGTAGAAGCGATCTTCGCGATTCTCGAACGCCACGTCCAGATAGGGCCCCATCACAATCGCCTCCACCGGGCACGCCTCTTCGCACAGGCCGCAGTAGATGCACTTGAACAGGTCGATGTCGTAGACCTTGGTGAGACGCTTTTCGGCGCGGCTGGTCTCATCGATTTCGATGTAGATCGCCTGCGCCGGGCAGATCGCCTCGCACAGTTTGCAAGCCACACAGCGCTCTTCGCCATCCTCGTACTTGCGCAGCACGTGCACGCCGCGGAAGCGCGGCGAGGTGGGGGTGCGCTCCTCCGGGTACTGGATGGTGATCTTCGGCTTGAACATGTAGCGAAGGGTAATCGCCATGCCGGAGACCAGCTCCTTGAGGAAGAGGCTGTCGAGTATCTCTTTGAATTTGACGCCCAGCATCGCTCGCCGCTCCTTACAGCAGATTCAGCAGATGGATGGCGCTGCCGGTGACGAAAATCCAGAACAGCGACAACGGCAGGAAGACCTTCCACCCCAAGCGCATGAGCTGGTCATAGCGATAGCGGGGGAAGGTGGCCCGGATCCACAGGAAGACGAAGAGCAGGAAGCTCATCTTGATCGCCAACCAGAGGATGCCGGGGATAAAGTCCAGCGCGGCGATGGGCGGCAGCCAGCCGCCCAGGAACAGCACCGAACCCAGCGCCGAGACCAGAATCATGTTGGCGTATTCACCCAGGAAGAACATGCCGTAGGTGAGCGCCGAATATTCGGTCATGAAGCCGGAGACCAGTTCGGACTCGGCTTCGGGCAGGTCGAACGGGGCGCGGTTGGTCTCCGCCACCACCGAGATGAAGTAGACTACGAACATGGGGAACAGGGGAATCACGAACCACATGTTCTTCTGCGCCTCAACGATGGTGGACAGATTGAGGCTGCCGGAGAGCATCACTACCGGGATGATGGTGAAGCCCATGGAGACTTCGTAGGAGATCATCTGGGCCGAAGAGCGGATCCCGCCCAGCAGCGAGTAACGGGTGTTGGAGGCCCAACCGCCCATCAACACGCCGTAGGCGCCGATGGAGGAGATCGCCAGCACGTAGAGCACGCCGATGTTCAGATCGGCGATCACCATCTCCGGCTGGAACGGAATCACCGCCCACGCCAGCAGCGCCGGACCCATGGTCAGGATCGGCCCGATGAGGAAGATCATGGGGCGCGAGTGAATCGGGATCAGGGTCTCCTTGAACATCAGCTTCACCGCATCGGCGATGGGCTGCAGCAGTCCAATGGGACCGACCCGGTTGGGACCGACGCGCACATGCATGAAGGCGATGACGCGGCGTTCCACATAGGTGAGATAGGCGACTGCGCCCAGCATCGGACCCACCACAATCATGATGCAGGCCAGATTCCACACCACCGGCCACAAGACGCCGAATGTGTCGTTGCCAAATGCGTGTATCGGCTGTAGGAATTCCGTCATCGCCCGTTATCCCAGTCCGCTAATGGGGAGTCCTCTCCCCGCAAAAGCCTCGGCGCGCGCGCCGCCAGCAATCGTGTATCCGCTCAAATGGCGGTCAAGCTCACGGCGGGGAAACCGCCGTCCCAGTCGCACAAACTCTGAATCGGCGTTTCGCCGGTTCCCAGCATCCCCACCACCACCCCCGCCGGCACGTCGGCCTGCGCCTTGGCGGCGGCTTCGATGGAGCGATCGCCCTGGATCACCCGCACCCGTCCGCCTTCGGCCAGCTTCAGCTTGGCGGCGTCGGCGGGGTTGATATAGAGCAGATTGCCGCCATCCAACTCCGCCATCACGCTGGAGTTGCGCGCCACCGCGTCGCCGCGATAGAACGGCGCTTCCAGCGCAAGCGCATAACCACTGCCGCTGACCGGCGCGGTCGCCTCGATGGCGGGCAGGCCGGTGGTGACCGGCTTGTGATCACAGGCGCGGGTGACGTCGCAGTCGCTCAACACCTCCAGGTTGTAGCGCAGATCCGCTTTGGCCATGGCCTCGCGCAGCGCTTCGACGGTGTTGTAACCCAGCGGTTTGGAGAAGCGATCGGACAGCGCGCGCAGCACGCGCCAATCCTCTTTGGCCTCAGCGGGGGCGCTCACCACCGCCGGGCTGCGCCGGGCGCGCCCTTCGGCGTTGGTCACCGTCACTGACTTTTCACGATTGCTCTGACCGGCCAGGCAGACGTCGGCCAGGGCGGTGGAGGCGTTTTCAAACGCACCCAGGCTGATCACCTGCGCCTTCTCCAGCGCGGCGCGGGCCAGATTGACGTCGGCGGCCTCGGTGAGCGGGTCGCTGCCCAGCAGGAACAGCACCTTGATCTGACCATCGGCGGCGGCTTGCAGAATCTGGCGCGCGTTCATGCCGCTGTGCTGGGCGCGGGCGTAACCCGGACCACGGTGCGGAACCACGCCCAGATCCTGCGCGGCGCAGGCTCCGGCGCGGGCGGAGACGCGGTTGTAACCGTTCCACTCGCCGCCCAGTTTGCCCAGCTTGTCCAGAATCGCCACCGCGGTGCGGCGCAGCGCTTCGGCCTGGGGGTGGTTGATGGCGCCTTCGCCCAGAATCAGCACCGGACGCTCGGCGCCTTTCAGCGCTTCGGCCACCGCCCCGGCGTCGCCGGAGCCGGAACCGCCCAGGGCCGCCAGCACCTCCGCCAGTTTGGCCGCTTCGCCGCCGGGGGCGACGGTGAGGGATTGCAGTTTGGGCAGCGCCATATCCTGATTGCGCGGACCGATGGCGAAGGATTTGGCCCCGGCGCGCGCAGCCTTGCGCAGGCGCAAGTTCAGAATCGGCGCTTCATAGCGGGTGTTGGCCCCCACCAGCACGATGCAATCGGCATCCTGCAACTGCGCAATCGGCGTGTTCATGAACAGGTCGGCGCGGGTCAGCCCAGCGTCATCGCCGGAGAAGTCGCGCTGGCGCAGACGGTGATCCATGTGCGGCGTGCCCACCGAGTGGCGCAGGAAGTCCTGGAACGCAAACAGCTCCTCGCCCGCCGTATGATCTTCGGCGGCCAGACCGGCGACCTCTTCGGGCTTGACCCCTTTGAGGATCTCGGCGGCGCGATCCAACGCGCCCTGCCAGTCGGCCTTCTCTTCGCCTTTGATCATCGGCGCGGCAAGACGCCCCTGGGTCAGACCATCAAAGGCGAAGCGGCCCTTATCGCAGGTCCAGCCCTCATTGATGGACTCGCACGGCGCGCCCTGCACCCGCTTGATGGCGTTCTGGTCGTAGTCCAGCTTCAGGTGACAGCCGACGGCGCAGTGGGTGCAGACGCCCTCTTTGCTCTTGAGCTCCCAGCTGCGCGCCTTGAAGTGGAACGGCTTGTCGTTGAGCGCGCCCACCGGGCAGATCTGCGCCAGGTTGCCCGCCAGTTCGGTCTCCAGCGAGGCCTCGACAAAGGTGCCCACGCTCATGTGGTCGCCGCGATAGGTGGCGCCCATCTGCTCCACGCCCGCCACCTCGGTGGAGAAGCGGATGCAGCGGGTGCAGTGGATGCACCGATCCATCTCGGTTTCGATGAGCGGGCCGATGTCGATGTTGACCGGTTCGCGCTTGGTCTCATGGAAGCGGGCGCGGTCGGGACCGTAGCCCATGGCCAGATCCTGCAGGTCGCAGTTGCCGCCCTCGTCACACACCGGGCAATCCAGCGGGTGGTTGATGAGGAGGAACTCCATCACCCCGCGCCGCGCCTCTTGCACCATGGGGCTGTTGGTCTTCACCACCATGCCGTCGCCTGCGGGCATGGCGCACGACGCCACCGGCTTGGGCATCTTCTCCACCTCCACCAGACACATGCGGCAGCTGCCCGCAATGCTCAGTTTGGGGTGGTAGCAGAAGTGCGGAATATAGACGCCCAGTTTACGCGCCGCATCCATGATGGTGGCGCCGGCTTGGACGCTGATTTCCTGGTTGTCGATGATCAGAGTGGGCATGGTCTCGAGTCTCCTGATGCGCCGGTCAACCGACCATGCAGCGGCCATGTTCGATGTGATGGACCCATTCGTCCCGGAACGCCTTGATCGCGCCTTGAATCGGCATGGCGGCGGCGTCGCCCAACGCGCAGATGGTCTTGCCGGAGATGTTGGCGCAGACGCTCTCGAGCAGCTCCAGATCCTTCATCTGACCTTGGCCATCCTCGATGCGGTTGACCACCTGGGCCAACCAGCCGGTGCCTTCGCGGCAGGGGGTGCACTGGCCGCAGGACTCATGGCGATAGAAGTTGGACAGCCGCGCGATGGCTTTGACGATGCACACCGACTGGTCCATGACGATCACCGAACCGGCGCCCAGCATACTGCCGGCCTTGGCGATGGCGTCGTAATCCATGGTCACCGTTTCGCACTGCTCGCGGGTCAGCACCGGGGTGGAGGAGCCGCCGGGGATCACCCCTTTGAGGTTGTCCCAGCCGCCGCGCACGCCGCCCGCATACTCCTCAATGAGGGTCTTCAACGGCGTGCCCAGCTCCACTTCGTAGTTGCCCGGTTTGTTGACGTGGCCGGAGACGCAGAAGATCTTGGTGCCGCTGGACTTCTCCACCCCCAGATCGGCGTACCACTGACCGCCGTTTTCGATGATGGCGGGCACTGAGGCCAGGGTCTCGACGTTGTTGATCACCGTGGGGCAGCCATACAGACCGACGTTGGCCGGGAACGGCGGCTTCAGACGCGGTTGGCCCTTCTTGCCCTCCAGCGACTCCAGCAGCGCGCTCTCCTCGCCGCAGACATAAGCGCCCGCGCCGCGATGCACGTAGAGGTTGAAGGTCACCTCCGTGCCCATGATCTTCTCGCCTAGCTTGCCGTTGGCGTAAGCTTCGTCCACCGCCGCCTGCAGCACTTCGGCCTCGCGATAGAATTCGCCGCGAATGTAGATGTAGCCGCGCTGCGCGCCCACCGCATAACCGGCGATGATCATCCCCTCAATGAGCATGTGGGGATCGTAGCGCATGATGTCGCGGTCTTTGCAGGTGCCCGGTTCGCCTTCGTCGGCGTTGCACACCAGGTACTTGGGTCGCGGATCATCCTTGGGGATGAAGGACCACTTCAGACCCGCCGGGAAGCCCGCGCCGCCGCGGCCGCGCAGACCGGAGGTCTTGACCTGTTCGATGACGTCGCCCGGGGGCATGCCCAACGCTTTGGCGGCGGCGGTGTAGGCCCCGCGTCCTTCGGCCACTTTGTAGGTGTGGCTATCGGGCAGGTGGATGTTCTTGAACGTCACCTGCACGTCGTTGGCTTGACTCATGGAGAGACTCCTCTCACCCGCTGCCGGGGCGCTGCGCCCGGGCAATCCAGCTGAAAATTCTAACCCGTGACCGGTCCTGAAATGCTGCTCAGGCCAGTCCGTCGATGACGCCGACCACCGATTCGGGGGTCAGATTTTCGTAATAGTCGTCGTTGATCTGCAACATCGGCGCATTCACGCACGCGCCCAGGCACTCCACCTCGGTGAGGGTGAAGCGGCCATCTTCGGAGGATTGGCCGAACTGCAGCTCCAACTTCTCCTTCACCGCCGCGCTGATGGCGTCGGAGCCGCACAGCCAGCAGGAGATGTTGGTGCAGATCTGCACATGGTATTTCCCCACCGGCTTGAGGTTGTACATGGTGTAGAAGGTGGCCACCTCGTACACGCGGATGGGGGCGGCGTCCACCAACGTGGCGACGTAGTCCATCGCCTCCTGGGAGAGCCAGCCGCCGAACTCGCGCTGCGCCAAGTCCAACAACGGCAGCAGGGCCGAGAGTTTATGCTCGGGCGGATAGCGATTGAAGATCGTTTCCGCTTGCTTCAGGGCGTCGGCGGAAAACTGCACGGCCTGCCCGGTGCTGATGGGTGCGTTGTTCATGAGACGTCGTCGCCTTCTTCCGTTTACCGCGCCTGTTACGGTCGCGAACGTGGAGCGTTTGCCACGTCGAAAATGTCCATGATCATCACGCCGTGACGCGTCACGGCGAGGGGGTGTGGGGGGCCCGCCCCCACATCAAACAAACCTTCAGCGGTCGATTTCGCCAAACACAATATCAATGCTGCCGACGATGGTGGTGACGTCGGCCAGCATATGGCCCACGCACATCTCCTTACACGCCTGCATGTGGTTGAAGCCCGCCGCGCGGATGCGCGCCCGATAGGGCTTGTTGGAGCCGTCGGAGACCAGATAGACCCCCAACTCCCCCTTGGGCGTCTCCACCGCCGCGTACACCTCGCCCGCGGGCAGGTTGAAGCCCTCGGTGCAGAGTTTGAAGTGGTGGATCAGCGACTCCATGCCGTCGTGCATATCCTCACGATAGGGGATGGAGGTTTTAAAGTTCTCGTTGCGCACCGGGCCTGGTTTCATCTGCTCTAAGCACTGGCGGATGATGCGGTTGGCCTGACGCATCTCCTCCACCCGCACCAGATAGCGGTCCCAGGAGTCGCCGTTCTTGCCGGTGGGGATGTCGAACTCGACCTTGTCATAGGCGTCGTAGGGCTCGGCCTTGCGCAGATCATAGGCGTGGCCGGAGCCGCGCAGCATGGGGCCGACGAAACCCAGATCGAACGCCTTGTCGCCATCGACGATGCCGATGTCCACCAGACGCTGTTTCCAGATGCGGTTTTCGGTCAGCAGCGCCTCGTACTCGTCCACCTTGCCGGGGAACGACTCGGTGAAGGCGAGAATCTTCTTCTCCAGCTCCGGCGGGATGTCCCGCGCCACGCCGCCGGGGCGGAAGTAGGCCGCGTGCATGCGCGCGCCGCTGGCCTCTTCGTAGAAGTCGATCAACTCCTCGCGCTCGCGGAAGGCGTAGAGGAACATCGCCATGGCGCCGACGTCCAGACCGTGGGCGCCGATGAACAGCAGATGGTTCAGAATGCGGGTGATCTCCGCAAACATGGTGCGGATATACTGGGCGCGCTCGGGCACTTCAATGCCGCCCAGACGCTCCACAGCGATGACCCAGGCGTGCTCTTCGCTCATCATGGACATGTAGTCCAGACGGTCGAAGTAGGGCAGCCCCTGCACGTAGGTTTTGTGCTCCAGCAGCTTTTCGGTGCCGCGATGCAGGAAGCCGATATGGGGATCGGCGCGCTCCACCACCTCGCCATCCAGCTCCAGCAGCAGACGCAGCACGCCGTGGGCGGCCGGATGCTGGGGACCGAAGTTGACGGTGTAGTTCTGGAACTCTTTGCGCTCGGCGGCGTTTTGCGTGATTTGCGCGCTGGCGGCGTCCATATACGCTTCCTTCCTACTCTTGATCGGGCGATCCGGCTCGGGGGACGACGGCGCTTAGCCGTAGAACTCCCGATTGGGCACGGTCAATTGCGTCGGCTTACGCACGATGCGCTGTTGGTTCTCGTCGTAGAACAGCTCCCACTTGCCATGCACCGGGAAGTCCTTGCGCAGCGGGTGGCCGTCGAAGTCGTAGTCGCACAGGATGCGGCGCAGATCGGGGTGACCGCTGAAGATCACGCCGAACATGTCGTAGGCTTCGCGCTCGAACCAGTCGGCGCAGAACCACAGCGGGGTGGCCGAGGGAACCGGCTCATATTCGGCCACGGCGGTCTTGACGCGGATGCGCTGGTTCTTATGGATCGACAGCAGCTGATAGACGATCTCGAACGGTTTGTCGCGCTCGGGCCAGTGCACGGCGGTGCAGTCGATGTAGGCGCGGAAGTTCAGATCGGGATCGTCGCGCAGGGTCTTGAGGGTGGCCAGCAGATTCTCCGGCGTGGTCCACACCACCAGGATATCGGGCAGACGCTCGAGGCGCTCGGCGGTTTTGACCCGCCCTTTGACCAACTCCTCGATGGCGTCGATCTTCTCTTGCGACATCACGCTGATCATACGCGCTTCCTCCAGCCCGAGTAGATGCGGCCATCGCGGTGGATCTTCTTCTGCAGCTGCATGATGCCGTAGATCAGCCCCTCCGGCGTGGGGGGGCAGCCGGGCACGTAGACATCCACCGGCACGATGCGGTCACAACCGCGCACCACCGAGTAGGAGTAGTGGTAGTAGCCGCCGCCGTTGGCGCAGGAGCCCATGGAGATCACCCAGCGGGGTTCGGGCATCTGGTCATAGACCTTGCGCAGGGCCGGGGCCATTTTGTTGGTCAGGGTGCCGGCCACGATCATCACGTCGGATTGACGCGGGCTGGCGCGGAACACCACGCCGAAGCGGTCGAGGTCGTAGCGGCTGGCGCCGGCCTGCATCATCTCCACCGCGCAGCAGGCCAGGCCGAAGGTCATGGGCCACAGCGACGAGGCGCGCGCCCAGTTGACCAGGCTGTCGGCGGTGGTGAGCACAAAGCCGCGCTCGTCCACCTCCTGGCGGATCTCTTCGATCATTCCCATTCCAGAGCCCCTTTCTTCCAGGCGTAGGCGTAACCCACCAGCAGCACGGCGAGGAACAGAATCATCTCCACAAAGCCGATCAGGCCGATATCGGTGAAAGCGACGGCCCAGGGGAACAAGAACGCCGCTTCGATATCGAAGATGATGAACAGGATCGCCAGCAGATAGTAGCGGACGTCGAATTGAATGTAGACCCGGGCCAGCGGCGCAAAGCCGCACTCGTACTGGTCTCGCTTTTCATAATAGGGCCGCTTGACGCCTAAGATATATGAGGCGGCCATCATGAAAACCGAGATGCCCAGGGCGACGAACACCAGCATCAATACCGGGAAATATCCTTCCAGCATGCCGTTCCTCCCAGCGGAATTTCGGGCGCCCGACCGCTGACGACACGGATGGTCGTCGCCTCGGACTTGGTAATGGGCGTGGGAGTACCTAACACTCTATTCCACCCCGAGTCAACAGAATCCTACCGATAACTCACGCTTATTGTGCGTGCAATTGCAGCTTTTTGCTCGCTTTTCTCTGTTTACGCCATTACGTCGCAGGCAAACTTGTGTACTCTTTGAATTCTGTGCGCATACGTGTGCGGGGCGTGCCGCAGCCGACTGTTTCGCAGTGGCTTTCCTTTGCTTGCCAATGGCTGGACATATTACTGGAATTTTCGCTTCGGCCTCTGTATGGTTGGATTGTAATAGTAATGTTGTACAAGGCGAGTCACAAACCGTTGAGTGGTTATTTTCCATGAAATCTGTTATTGATTCAGGGCCAGAACCGATATTCCTTGAGGCTATTCAACGCTTTAATGTTTCATATAGTGTTGATTTCTCTAATATATTCCAATTCTCTCGGCCAACAGTGTTGACGCTTGAAAAGCTCACCTCACGTCAACGTAATAAGCTGGGCGCGCTGCAGTTTGCCTCCTGGCCCGATCTGGCTGCGCTGCAATATGCGCTCGACCCCCTGTTCCCGCCGCTGCCCAAAACCACCCTCACCACAGCGCCGGAACCGCCCAGCCATTTGGGGCAGAATCGCCACGCCACCCTGTATTACATGCTTGCGCTCTACCTGCATAACCGCGCCCTGCTCTCGGTCAGCCTGAAAGAGGCGCTCAACAGCACGCTGTTTCCCTCGCGTCAGCCCATGCCCATCCTCGTCGGCGGCGCCTGGGAGATCGCCCCCGGTCAAACACTCACCTTGGCCGAACAGGGCGCCGTGCATCTCCTCGGTCGCGTCATCCTGCGCCCGGGCGCGCGGTTGATCATCGAAACCGCCATGCCGGTGTGGATTGATCAATTGCAAGCGCCGCAAGCAGGCGAAAAACCCGCCCACATCATCATCGGCGGCCACGATGGCGCGCCGGGCCAAGACGCCGCGGGGGCAATGGCGTCCGGCGGCTGTGGCGAAGCGGGACGCCACGCGCCGCTGCTGAGTACTCTGCGCATCTCGCGTCTGCATGGACAGACGGCGGTGATCTGTCGCGGCGGCCACGGCGGCGCTGGCGGCAATGGCGCCAGCCTGGGCCATGCAGACGCGACTCTCGATACCGGCAGCAATGGCGGTCAGGGCGGCGCTGGCGGCAATGGCGGCGATGTGCTCATCATCACCGACAAATCCGCCGCTCAAGGCGCGCTGCGTTGTCTGGCCAGCCGTGGACTGGGCGGCGCAGGCGGCGCAGGCGGCGTCGGACCCGATCCCGCCCGCCAGGGCGCCCTCACCCCCTTCTCCCCCCGCGACGGCGTGGCGGGTTCGCCGGGATTGGCGGGCTTCGGCAGTCGCATCTGTTGGGTGGATCTGGAGGGCGCCACGCTGCTGAAAACCCCCACCGAATCGTTCAGCGCCTCGGATTGCGCGCAGGATTACCTCACGCTCTGGCGCCGCGCCGCTGAGGCCCAGCGCCAGCAGGCGGCGCCCGCCAGTCTGCGCATCCCTGCTGCCGAGTGACGTCTATGGCGCGCTGGCGGCAGGGTGTGAACCACCCCTGAGAGCAGCGCGTTGACGGCTTGTGAATTTGCGATGTCGTTGGATATGAATTTTTTTTCACAAACTGCTTGACAATAACCGGGGAAATCCGTAGATTCACGCTTCTCAACGCCTGCGGGGGCGTAGTTCAGTTGGTTAGAATGCCGGCCTGTCACGCCGGAGGTCGCGGGTTCGAGTCCCGTCGCTCCCGCCACTTACGCGACCAAAAAGCCAATCACCTCTTGGGTGGTTGGCTTTTTTTATGGGCATCCCAGTTGGACTTCCCCCCGCAATTGTCGACACTTTGCCCCGAGCTTAAGATGCTTCGGGAGGAGGCGTCACGGTGTCGAGGAAGCGGAAGACGCACACGCAGGATTTCAAGGATGAGGCCGTTCGCCTCGTGCAGGAAGGGCGGCGCGGTCTGGCGCAAGTTTCGCGGGATCTTGGGGTTCATGAGATCCAACTGCGGCGCTGGAAGCAGAACTCTGAAAACGCCAATGGTTTGGGCTCTCCACACTCGGATTTCTCAGCCCGATCGCATTCGAGGAGCAGTAAAAAGCAGCTTAAATCACTGTCCGCGAAGGCGGGGAAAGTTCAAATCCGCCCTCTGGCGCCCATGGGGAAAAATCGACGCGGGGCTTTGATCACGGAAAAAACTCTGTATGATCAACGATGGTCGAAAGTTTTGTCCAACTCCTTCGCCATCGCGAATTGAGGATGCTTCCCCCATGCCTGACGTCAGTAAACTCACCACTTGTACGCGCAAGGAGTGCCAAACCTCACTGGCGCGCGTGTTTCCCCGCATCGAAGCGCGTTTTAAAGACCAAGTGGACCCCGCCGAATGGGACGCCTATGCGCAGCGACTGAAGACTCAGTTTCCGCGTCTGTTCGAGCGCCTGTTCGCCCTCTACAGCCATCACTACGACTTCTTCTACCATCTTGAGAGCATCCTCGCCTCCACCACCGAGATGTGGATCGCCCGCTCCGATGAACTCAAGGCGCTGGACGCCCTGCGCGCAACCGATCCCAATTGGTATCAATCCCACCGTATGGTGGGCGCCATGTGCTATGTGGACGTGTTCGCCGGCGACATCCAGGGACTGCGCGACAAGATCCCCTACCTGACCGAACTGGGGATCACCTATCTGCACCTGCTGCCATTCTTCAAAGTGCCCGCCGGGGATAACGACGGCGGCTACGCAGTGAGCAGCTACCGTGAGGTCATGGCGCATCTGGGGACCATCGACGAGCTGGAGGCGCTGGCCTCGGAGCTGCGTCTGCACGGCATCTCCCTGGTGCTGGATTTCGTCTTCAACCACACCTCCGATGAGCACGACTGGGCGATTCAGGCCCTCAAAGGCGACGAAGAGCATCAAGCCTACTACCGCATGTATCCCAATCGCGAGATGCCCGACGCCTTTGAACGCAGCATGAGCGAGATCTTCCCCGATGATCGCCCCGGCGCCTTCACCTACCGTCCGCGCCTGAAGAAGTGGATCTGGACCACCTTCTATAACTTCCAATGGGATCTGAACTACGAGAACCCGGCGCTGTTCAATCGCATGATCGAGGAGATGCTCTATCTGGCCAATCTGGGGGTGGAGATTCTGCGCTTCGACGCCGTGGCCTTCATCTGGAAGCGACTGGGCACCGACTGCCAGAATCTGCCCGAGGCGCACTGGGTGATTCAGGCCTTCAACGCCGTGGCCAGCATCGCCGCCCCGGCCATGGTGTTCAAATCCGAAGCCATCGTGCACCCCGACGAGGTGGCCAAGTACATCAGCATGGAGGAGTGCCAGCTCTCCTATAATCCGGGCCTCATGGCGCTGCTGTGGGAGGCGCTGGCCACCCGCGACGTAAGCGTGCTGCTGCAGGCCATGCAGCACCGTTTCCAGATCCCCCAGGGCTGCGCCTGGGTCAACTACGTGCGCTGCCACGATGACATCGGCTGGGCCTTCGCCAATGACGATCTGGAAGCGGTGGGGATCAATCCCGATGAGCATCGCCGCTTCCTGACCAAATTCTACACCGGCAAATTCGACGGCAGCTTCGCCCGCGGCGCCCCGTTCCAGGAGAATCCGCAGACCGGCGATGCGCGGGTTTCGGGAACCTGCGCCTCGTTGACCGGCATGGAGAAGGCGCTGCAGGAGAATGATGAGAAGGAGCTGGAGTTCAGTATCCGCCGCATTCTGCTGCTGCACGGGATCATTCTCACCATTGGCGGCATCCCGTTGATCTATCTGGGTGACGAGATCGGCGCTCTGAACGATTACGACTATGAGCAGCAGCCGGATAAGTTCGGCGATTCGCGCTGGCTGCATCGGGGCCAATTCGATTGGGAGCGCGCCGAGCAGCGCCGCGACCCGGAGACCCCCGTTGGCCGCATCTACATGGGTCTGGTGCGCTTGATTCAACTGCGCAATCAGAATCTCGCCTTCACCCGCTCGGAGACGGAGATTCTCGATACCGGCAACAAGCATGTGTTCGGCTACTTCCGTATGCACGATCAGAACATGATTCTGGTGCTGGCCAACTTCAGCGAGCATGAGCAGCGTCTGGAGGCGCGCAAGTTGCGGCAGATGGGGCTGCGCAAATCGGTGGTGGATCTGGTGGCCGGGCGCGTCATCACCGCAATGCAGGAGCTGGTGATGGAGCCCTATCAGTTCATGGTGCTGGGACGCCCGCTCTAACACCACGCTGTGACCACTCTGCAACGACGTTCGCTACCGCACACCCTGCTGACGTCGGTGGATCCGCCCGCTCAGGGATTCTATAGCCCCATTCATCATTTTTATTGGAAATACCCTCTATTCAGTGAAATTGATGCTGTGGCGTAATTTTCTGAACTTTCACGCATTCTACGATTCCCACTTAAGTAGGACGCCAGACGTGTGGCGCTTTGGCCGCCGTTGGCGATTGCGGACTGTGTGCAAGAGGAGCGTAGAATGACCACTGTGACATCGATTCTGAAGCAGGCTCTGGCGCATGAAACCCAAGGCGCCGCCATCTATAGCCAAGCCGCTGAGATCACCACCCACGATGAATCCCGTATGCTGTTTCTCGAACTGGCGCAGATGGAGGAGGGCCACGCCAAACAGTTGATCGATCGCGCCGCCAAAGCGGGCGCCGATGTGGATTGTGACGAGCTCAAACAGTTCGTCGACGCCGAAGAGGAGAAGCCCGCGCCCCCGCAGATGCTGCAGGAGATCGCCAACGGCGATATGCGCGGCGTGCTCAATGTCGCCCTGCGCTTCGAGCAGGAGGCGGTGCAAAACTATCGGACTCTTTTGGAGATGGCGCAGAGCAACGAAATGAAGATCCTATGCCAGGAGCTGGTGCAGGAGGAGGAGGATCACGTCAAACAGATTGAGCGCACCCTGCTGTCTCTGGATTGGGGCATCGAAGAGCGTCCGGATCTGTAACACGCCGGAATTTTGCCGCGTTTTCTGCGACTGTTGATCCACCGATCACCCCAAAGAGCGAACTCCGACGAGTTCGCTCTTTTTGTTTGCCGCCAATTCGCCTCGTCACATTGACGCAGGCATACCCCACATATAAGATTTTTATTCAAGCGCCAAATATTTTATTTATGCGATCTATAGAAGATTCTGCTAATATGCGCGTTTCGAAAGCCATAGCAGGTGAAAAGCGCGCAAATTTGGCGCTGACAATCGGCTGCATCAAGTTTGCGGCGGGCGGAAGTCCGCCTATCATCATTTAGCGGGTGAATGGGGAGTTGCACCAATGCAAATAACCGGTATGCTCTACGGATCCAAATTGCTCAACTACGTGGGCTTCCCCACGGCTCAAGTGTTGGGTCCCGAGGCGTCCGTCCAAGAGATCCAACAGATGATCACCGACCATGGCGGACTGCTGGTCAAACCGGTGTTCAAGGGCGGCGTGGGCAAAAAGGGCAAGGCGGGCCTGGTGGGCATCGCCAAGGACGTGGAGACCGCTATTAAAGAGAAAGAGCGCCTCTACTTCGCCACCCACACCCATGGCAACGTGACCCAGAAGGCCGAAGGGGTGACCTTCGAATCCTTCGTCGAAGCCAAGTACGAAGTCTACTTCTCCATCTCCGACAGCACCCAGTACCGCGCTCCCACCATCACCATTACCCATCATGGCGGCGTGGACATCGAAGAGCTGCCCCCCGAGAAGATCGCCACCGTGCCGTTCGACCCCTTGACCGGCTTCAAAGGCTTCATCGTCTCCAACGCCCTGCTGGAGCTGGGCGCGCCCAACGAGATCATCAGCCCGTTGGTGCAGAACCTGCCCAAACTGTGGGATCTGTACAACAACTACGGCATGACCACCCTGGAGTTGAACCCCATCCGCATGGGACCGGACAAGAATGGCCGTCTGGTGCCGGTGGCGTGCGACTTCAAATGCTCCTTCGATGGCGACGATCCCAACTCCGAGCGTCTGAACCTGCCGGCCGATCTGGATCTGGTGGACTACTCGCCGTTTGAGATGGAAGTGAACCAACTGCGCACCTATCAGGGCCAGTCGGACGTGTTCGTGATCAACGATCAGGGCACCATCACCGCCATGACCTTCGGCGGCGGCGCCAACGCCCTGGTGACCGAACAGCTGGGCGAAGCGGCCACCATCTCCTCGGACTTCGGCGGCAACCCCCCTTACGCCAAGATGCACGACATCAGCCGCATCACCTATAAGTACTGGCTCAAGCAGAGCAACGTGCTGTTCCTGATCGGCGGCAAGGCCAACAACACCGACATTTTCGAGACCTTCCGCGCCATGGCCGACGCCCTGCGCGACCACTTTGGCGCCTATGGCCCCACGCCGCTGTATGTGGTGGTGGGTCGCGGCGGTCCCAACCTGATCCGCGGCATGAGCTACTTCAAGGACACCCTGGACTCCCTGGGTCTGCCCTACAGCTTCTTCGGCTACGATTCGGCCATGAGCGAAGTGGTCAACTACGCCAAGGCGATCGATACCTGGATGGCCAATGGCGGTCGCGCCGAAGTGGCGGCCAAAATGGGCATTAGCGCGTAATCGGGCAACGGTATACCACCGCCCCTATCGTGATAATCGTTGCCAACGACGTTACAGGAAATGTGTCATGAGCGAGACTGAAACCACGTTGAATCAGGGTTACAATTTTATGCACGCGCGCGGCGTCAAGGAGTTCCCCTATTTTGTCGGCATCCACTCCCTCAAGGAGTTGGCCACCAAGGATGACCGCGTCTGCGTTTTGAATATCTCCGGCGGCGAGTCCAAGACCGTCACCCCCATCAGCCACGAGTATTCCGGCGGCAACATCGTCTGTGGCACCATGCCGGGTCGCGGCGGCTCCGCCCTGAAGACCAAAGCGGGCGACATCCCCGTCTACAACAACGTTCTGGAGGCGATGCAGGCCGGCCACAAGTTCAATGTGGCGGTGGTCTACGTGCCCCCCTCGGGCGTGAAGGATGCGGTGATAGAAGCCGTGCGCGTCAATCCCGAACTGCGCAAGGTGATCATCCTCACCGAAAAAGTGGCGGTCAAAGACGCTCGCATCATCCGCGCCTACTGTCAGATGCGCGGCGTGGACGTGCTGGGCGCCAACTGCCTGGGCGTGGCCGACGCGCACAACCATGTGCGTCTGGGCGGCGCCCTGGGCGGCGCGCATCCGCAGGAGTCGCTCAACCCCGGTTCGGTGGCGATCTTCTCCAACTCCGGCAACTTCACCACCACCATCGCCGTCTATCTGGCCACCGCCGGTTGGGGCACCACCACTTCGGTGTCGTCGGGTAAGGATGTCTACATCCACTACGCCGCGCCGGAATTCACCCACGCCTTCCATAACGATGACCGCTCCAAAGCGGCGGTGTTCTACACCGAGCCGGGCGGTTACTACGAGCATGGGCTGGACTTCAAAAAGCCTGTGGTGGCCTGTGTGGTGGGCCGTTGGAAAGCCAAACTGACCCGCTCCTGCGGCCATGCGGGCGCCATCGCCGGTTCCGGCGACAACGCCTTCGCCAAAGAGCAGTGGTACATGGACATGTTCGGCGTGAACGATCTGTTCACCCCGGAAAACCCGGTCTGCTCCGCCAAAGGCGCGGTGGTGACCAACATCGCCCACATCCCCGCCGCGCTGACGGCGGTGATGAAGCTCAATGGTCAGAATCCCGACTTCGAGCCCAAAGGCGACCTCTCGCTCAAGTGCTGGTTCAACCAGGACCTGGGCCTGGATCTGCCCGCCGAACTCAAGCAAACTCCGGTCAAGGCGATCGCCCCCTACGACGAGCAGATTGAAGCGCTCAATCGTCAAGTCGGCGCCATCTTCCCGCGTCAGACCCTCAAGGACTGCTCCGGCGCTTCGAAGATGGATCCCAAGACCCAAGTGTCGCAGATCCACGGCAAGAGCGTGCTGGAAGCGGCCACCCAGAGCTTTGAGGCCAACCTCATCCGCTCGTTGGTGCGCGACTATCCCGACGCCTCCGGCCTGGCCATGACCAACGTGGTGTTGAACGGTCTGGTCAACCAGCATGGTCAAGTGGGTCTGGCCGCCGCCCAGGGCGCGCGGGATGCGGGCTGTAGCCCCAACACCGCGCTCTCCGCCGCCATTGCTCAGGTGGGCCCCAAGACCACGGCGGCGGGCAAAGCCGCCGCCGACGCCATCATCGACCTGTTCACCGGCTCCGGCCTGGATGACGGCGGCGACGCCGATTTCGACGTTTCCGGTCCGGTCAACGCCGCCGCCACCAGCGTGGATCTGCTGTTGACCGACGCCGACGCCCAAGCCGACGCCATGCTCGACGCCATGGCCAAGCGCGGCGTCAAGTCCGCCTTCATCAACTTCCTTAACGCCCTGGCGGAGAAGACCGGCAAGCGTCCCACCGTGGCTGCAGTGATCGCCGCCACTGCGCTGCACGTGAGCTGGAAGTATCTGATGCGCAAGCGCGTCTCCCGCGTGACCGCGATGAACATCCCCTGGCATCTGCACGTCTTCGCCACCCTGGTGGGGTCGGCGGTGGAGCCGGAGGCGCAGCCCGACGCCAACACCTTCCGCGGCGTGGCGGTGAGCGAGCTGATGAGCGGTTGGAGCTTCGCGGAGACCGCCTTCCTGGCGCTGTTCGGCAACCGTCCCTCCGCTGACGAGCTGTTCAACTTCTCCATCCTGCTGGGTCTGATCATCACCAACGGCCCCGGCACCATCTCCGCTCAGGGCGCCAAAGGCGCGGTCTCCGCCGACGGTCCCGAAGCGCCGGATCGGGTGCAGATCAACAAAGCCTACCTGGGCTTCCTCACCCACACCGGTTACGCCCACGGCGGCAACGGTTTTGAGGCCGTGGCGTTCCTGGTGGATCGTTTCCGCGACAGCGGTTTGGTGGATCCGGGCGCGGCCACCAGTCTCAATCTGGAGGAGATGGCTCTCAACTACGCCAAGGAGTACAAGGCGTACAAGGCCAAAGCCAAGTCCGAGGGCAACATCAACTATTTCAAGGTGCCTTGCATCAACCACCCGGTGTTCAAGAACAAAGAGGTCAACTACGATCCTCGCGAGCAGTTCGTCAACGGTCTGCTCAAGGAGCGTGGCGACTACAACGTGTTCCTGGAGTACTACCATGCGTTGGTGAACGCCCTGTTCAAGGCGGGCGTGTCCAAGAACGTCTACTGCGTGAACGTGGACGCGGTGATCGCCGTGATCCTGCTGAAGATGCTGTGGCAGCCCTACAGCGAAGGCAAGTTCAGCAACGCCGCTCTGGAAGGCGCAGCCTTCACCACCTTCCTGTTTGGCCGCATGATTGGCACCGCCGCCGAGGTGGAGGACCACATCAACCGTGGTAAGAACATGGACACCCGCACCGCCGCCAGCCAGTGCAGCTTTGTGGGATAATGTCTCAATAGCAGCCGCTTCCGTTTAGAGCGGCGTTGCTATCATCTCAGCCCCTGGGACCATTCCCAGGGGCTTTTTTTTGCCGTGGCGACAGGGAGGAACGGATTCAGCGCGCGCCGCCGAATTGGCGACTCGGGGTGTTTTTGTTGCTATTCAAATTCAGCTGCCCTTGGCCAAGGGATCTGATCTGGCTGGGATCGAACGTTCCAGACTGCTGCAACTTCAAAGGCGCTTGCCGAGCGCCTGCGACCCCGCCCAGTCTGCGAGGAGCCGCGTCGCCAGCGTTGTTGCGGAAGTTTATTCCTGCGCCGCCATTGGGCAATTGGAGTTGGCTGGGGTCAAATGTTGAGTTTCCTTGAAATTGCGTCGCTGTGCGTGAACCGCCTGCAACGCCGCCAAAGCTTGCCGCTTCGGTCGTCTGGACGGTCAGAGCTGGTAACGCTATGGCCGCCAGAACCCAAATCAATTGCGCTTTTTTCATCACTCTCTTCTCCACTCGGTTGGGTGATCAGATTGTGTTGATACTGTTTCATAAGTACCGCATAACCTCAAAAGGTTTTGCCTTTTCGCAATCGCGTTGTACAACTTGAGTTCACACTCCGCCATGGCGATCCCTCTTGGCAATGCGCAAATCAACCACCCCCCCCCCGCAAGCAGCGGGGTATGGACACGAAATGATCATGACGGCTCTCACCGCCTAACGGCGACAAGAGTCGTTGGTCATCTTCCTTTCAACGCCGCAAACGGCGGAGAATTTGACCCTCAGAGATTAAAGATATTGGGGCGCTGCCCCAAACCCCGCCAGGGCGCCGCCCTGCACCCGCTTAAGGGTCACAGACCCTTAAGAATCCCGCCAAATCGCCTGCGGCAATTTGTCCCCTTACATAGCGTGGGCTCGTTGTCTTTCCCACACACACTTTTGCCTCTTGCCAGGACAAACAAAAAAAAGCGCCTGACCGTTTCCAGTCAGGCGCTTTTTTGTATTGGAGCGGGTGAAGGGAATCGAACCCTCGTCAGAAGCTTGGGAAGCTTCGGCCCTACCATTAGACGACACCCGCAGCATCGTGAGAACTGGCACTATGCGTCAGGATCACCGTTTCGTCAAGACCCCCTCACTCCCCCTGCATCATCTCCGCCTGAATCCGCTCCCGGTCAATCCACCACACCTCCGGGCCCATGCGCTCCAACATCCCCATCACCCGCGGAATGAAGGCGTTGGGATCGTCCAACTGCTCTTCGCTGCGCCACGCCTCAAACGCCGCGTTGTCATCGGGATTGATCCCCATGATCTTCGCCGCCATGGGCCACATCTGCTGCGCCTGCATCTGCGCCAACTCCCGCTGCGGATGGTCGGGGGTGCGGTGCATCGCCATCAGATTGGCCAACGCCGCCACACCGCCCGCCGCCGGATGATTGGCCTCCAGCGACGCCAACAGGTCGAACAGCACCAGCGTCACGTCGGTCACCGGGGCCGGAATCTTCACCACCAACCATGCCGATTGCACCCGCGCCATAAACGCCTCCGGGTGGCGGTCGTTGTTGGACATCTCCAGCATCAGCTTGAGCGCCTTGTCCCACTCCCCAGCGGCGCTGGCGGCCTTGACCTCCTCCTTGAGCGCCGCCCATTTGATATCCTTAGGGCGAATGGCGTCGGGATGCTCCCCATGGGGCGTGGGCGCCGCCAGCGATCCCGGCGTGATGGCCGCATTGATGCTGGCCTGCAGACCGGCTTGAATTTTCGCCAGGGGATCGTTTTGCTCGTTCATGCAAATTCCTTTATGATGTCCGCGTTATGCGGGTTTTGTATAATCGCAAGATGACATGTTGAACACCCCCAGGCTGCATGTGCGCACAGAAGGTTAACTAACGGGGGTGCAGGGGAATCATTCCCCTGCCGGGTCGAGGGCAGAGCCCTCGCAGGTCCAGGGCGGAGCCCTGGCGGGGTTTGGGGCGGAGCCCCAATATCTTCCCTCTTCGACCGTTGTTCAGTGTTTAGCCAATATCATTATTCCAGTTCTTCACAACAGAGTGAGCGCAGGGGCGAAAGTTCATCCCCGCGCCGCCGTAGACGAGGCGTTCATGGCCCAACAGACCCCTCCCCTGATCTGGCGCGTGGTTGATAGCATCGACTGGCCCATTCTGATTTTTGCCGCGCTGTTTCTCGGCTCGGCGCCCATGCACCCGGAGCCGCATCTGGTGGAGAAGCTGCGCATGCTGGCCAGTGGAACCCTCAGCCGTCCCATCGATATCTTCGACCTGGTGATGCACGCAACCCCGGTGGTCCTGGTGCTGCTGAAAGCGTATCGCCAGTTCGTCATGGGGGGAGCCGCCAAAGCATGAACATCGCCCTCATCGGTCCGCGCGGGGCGGGCAAATCCAACATCTCCCGCCGTCTGTCCATGCTCACCAAGTGGCCGGTGCTCTGCATCGACCTGCTGATCTCCTATGAGGCCGAAGGGCTGACCATTCCGCAGATCGTGGAGCGGTATGGCTGGCCCCACTTCCGTAACCTGGAGTATGAAGCCCTGCGCAAAGCCTCGCAACTGAACGGGGTGATTCTCGACTGCGGCGGCGGCGTGGTGGTGGATCTGGACGAAGCGGGCAATGAGATCTTCAGCGATCGCAAAGTGGCGCTGCTCAAGCGCCATGAGAGCCGCGTGGTGCTGCTCGATGGCGATCTCAAACGCCTGGCTGATAAGGTCAGCAGCGATCCCAATCGCCCCGAGTTGAGCAATGCGCTGGATCTGGAGCAGATCCTGCGTCAGCGCATGCCGTTCTATATCCAAGCCGCCGATGAGATCTTTAACATCGAGGGCAAAAAGCGCAAACAGGTGGCCGAAGAGATTGTGGAACATATTCCGGCCCTGCAACACCGCACGCCGCCAGAGATGAAGCAGACCCTTTGACGCTTGTGCGTATTTTTGACGCTGTCGCCCTTCAGCACTGTTAGCTCTAACCAATTCTATTTTTGGCGATTTTCCATCTTAAAAAACTGGCGCGCCGCATGCTAACGGCAGATTAGGCCCCGAACCGGGCCTCTGTTGCGGCAGGTTGGCGCGGAGCGGTTTCCGCGCGGCCGCCCCTGTGATTGATGGCCCTGTGCCTGATGGAGAGTCGCTATGTCTCGTGATCCCGTGAAAACGCAACTGGAGCGCCTGTTGGAGCGCCTGGTCCCCGGCAACGCCCACTATCGCCGCGTCTATATGAAGCGCGCGCTGCGCGACACCATGTTGGCGCTACTGCTGAGTGTGGGCATCGTTGGCAGCCTGATGGGCTCGCTGATGATGAACCTGCACACCGCCAACGCCGCCACCCCGTTCTCGGGTCCGGTTCTGGCGCAGTTGCGCTAAAGCAAAGCCTGAATTGCCGGGAATGGATTCCCACTCACAGCATCAGATGACGGCTGCTCAATTCGACCCGTTGCTTACCGCGCCCTTGCCTCCGGCCATTTCCGGTTGGTTGCACGGACCAGGCGCGCATTGGGTATCACGCGTGCGCGGACGCTGGCTGCGCTGGCGTCAGGGCGATGTCATCACCGTGGAGCAGTTGCGCGCGTTCCTGGTTGCGCTCGGTTTTTCCCCGGGCGCAACGCTGTTCGTGCACAGCGCCATGGATCGGATTCAAGAGGCGGTCCCGCAGATCACCCCTACGGCGCTCATCAGCATGATGCAGGAGCTGCTGGGACCGGATGGAACGCTGCTCATGCCCACGTTTCCATTTCGTGGGTTGCAACGGGACTATGCGGCCACGCTGGAGGCGTTCGATCGCCGTCGCACGCCGTGTCGGGTGGGTCTGTTGCCGGAGGTGTTTCGGCGTCTTCCCGGCGTCATGCGCAGCCTGCACCCCACCCACCCGGTGGCGGGGTGGGGCGCCCGTGCGTCGGCTTTGCTGGAAGATCACCACAAAGGCCTCACCTTCGGGGCTGAAACCTCGCCGTTCTATCGCCTGACTCAGTGTGATGGCGTCACGGTGGGGCTGGGCGTGCGCGAGCCGTTTACCCTCTACTACGTCCCGGAGGAGCTGGATCCGGATGTGCGGGCCCAGGTGTTGGAGCCTGAGCCGCGTTTGATCACCCTGAAAGAGAAGGGCGCGGTGATTGGCGAGTATCCCCTGCGCGCATTTCGCGTGGCGCGGGATTGGCCCAATCTGATGCGCATGCAGCAGATGCTGCATCAACGCGGCGTGGCGCGTTATTCACAGTGTGGCCCATTGCTGGCCGTGCGCGCCGATGCGCGCGCCTATGTAGCTGGCTGCGCCACGTTACTGCGTCACGGTTTGAAGAGTTTTCAAGCCCCCACCTGAACTCCGCTCTACTTATGGCTGAAGTTCTGTACGCCGCTCCAATCGGCAGGCGGCGGCTCCAGCCGCAGCATCTCAATTCTGGTTAAAAATATCTGATAAAACGCGCTTAACCGTTCATCGTCTTGTTTGAGCGCGCGCCACAACTCTTCCGCAGCCTCAAATTGTCGACTCTGGTAGGCGCTCAACGCCTGCTCATGTCGCGTTATGAGGTGACGGGTCTGTTCATCGCATTCTTCGGTTAACCCGATGGGTTGATAGATCGTTACCGGCTCTGTACGCCCTTTTACGCGCACGCGATCAATTTTCCGATACAGATACTCTGGCGCCGCATCCCGCGTCGTCTGGCTGACGATGAAGGGAATTTTATACACGCTGGTCAACCCCTCCAGGCGCGAGCCGAGATTGACCGCATCGCCCATCACCGTATAGGCCATGCGGTACTCCGAGCCCATATTGCCCACGTGCATGCGTCCGGTGCCCAGACCAATACCGACTTTCAACTGTGGCCAGCCTCGCTGCGCAAACGGCTCATGCAGCTGCTCTATCTGTTCCAGCATCTCCAGTCCGGTTTTGATCGCCGTGGCGGCGTGTTGCGCGTTCTCCAGCGGCGCGCCCCAGAACGCCATAATGGCGTCGCCCATGTATTTGTCGATGGCGCCGCGGTTTTGGTAGATGATGGCGCTCATGGGCGTCAGATAGGCATTCATGAGCTGCGTCAACTCACTGGGGCCCATGCTTTCGGCGATGTCGGTAAAACGTCGCACATCGGCAAATAGCACCGTCATCTCGCGGTTTTCGCCATCGAGGGTGTAGTTGGCCTCGTTTTCACTCATCTCCGCCACCAACTCCGGCGGGATGTATTGGCCAAACCATTTGGTGATTTGACGCCGCTGTCGACTCTCCACAATCAAGCCAAACAGCAAGTGGCTAATCACCAGCATCAGCACCATGGCCAGGGGCGCCGCCATGGGGATGATGGCGCGGTCCCACTGCCAGAACGCCAAAGCGAGCCCTTCCCACAGCCCCAGCACCACTATGGCCATGACGACGATCTTCCACGGTTGCGCATGGGGGATCAGCAGGCCCAGAAACACGCCGATGACCAGCAGCGCCCATACTTCGCTCTTTTTATACTCTTCCGGCACGTAGGGGTTACGGCCATCAAGGATGCCTGAGAGCAGATTGGCGTGGGTCTCCACCCCGGGGTAGACGCTGGCCACCGGCGTGCTGCGCATATCCATCAGGCCCGCCGCGGTGGCGCCCACCAACACCACAGTTCCCTGCAGAATCTCATGGGACGTGCGCTGATTGAGCACATCCGCTGCAGAGACATATCGAAAGCTACCCACAGGGCCGAGGAAGGGAATATAGGTAGCGGCGTTTTCCAATAACGGGATACTCAGCGGGCCAATCTTGATCCAACGTCCCTGCTCATCCAGCGATAGCGGATATCCGGAGCCAATCAGCATACGCGCCAAACTCAACGCCAGGGTGGGGTAGATCTTGTCGCCTGAGCGCTGCAGCAGCGGCGTTTTACGGAATACGCCATCATCATCCACCAGCGGGTTATCCAAAAATCCTGCTTCAACACCATCCACCAGCAGCGTCGGGACGATTCCGCCAAAGTGATTGGGCGATAGCATGGGCGGCAGCGTAATGCCTGCGCTGCGCAGCAAACCGGCGTCTATGATGGGTTCCGGCAGTACGCCCATGGATCTGGCGCCGCCATCATCGTTGCCTTTGAAATAGAAGCCCAACGCGACAGGGCGATCACGTAGCGCATCGGCGAACTGCCTATCGGGATCATTAGCGTCCAACAGGCTGCGGAAGGCGTTGAGCCATGGCGCCTGCTCCAATGTGGGGTTGCCCAGTTGGCGCAGGATGCGCGCGCCCCCGGCGGCGTTGGGGTCGGGCTCTGCGAAAATGATGTCAAAACCGATGGCGGCCACGCCATAGTGGTCAAACAGGGTGGTGGTCAACTCCCCGATGCGACTGCGCGACCAGGGCCAGCGCCCCTCTTCGCGCAAGCTGGCGTCGTCGATATTGACGATGACGATGCGCGGGTCGATGACATCTTCTAAAGTCCACTGCACGCGCAGATCATACAGATCGTTCTCGAAACGCTGCAGCTGCGGCAGGTCGACGCCGCCCTGCAGGTGCAAAATGAACAGCGCCACGATGGCGCCGCTAATTGCCGCGCGAATGGCGAATCGGATTCGTTTCATCAACCGCCTCCTGCACTCTCATCGACACTTTTGCTTGCCGGCATGAGAGGTCACATCACTCTACAGTCACATGAATTCAATATGTACAAAGCAACTAATGTATGCGTGACACAAGTTGAGCTTGCGCTGACTATTGGCCGCCGACTGGTCGGCGGCGGGGTCTGGGGGCTGCGCCCCCAGCGGGTGTGGGCGGCGCCCACGGTGTGGTTGTTGATCTTGGGAGCTCGAGGGCAAAGCCCTCGATATCTTCCAGTTTCAAAATCGCCAATGTCTAATTTTGAGTCCGACTGAGTATATAACATGTCCCATGATGCTGATTTTTCCCATAAAAAAACCCCCTGACCGGATGATCAGGGGGTTTCTATGACTGGAGCGGTGAGTGCTTAAGCGCTCAATGCACCTGGTCTTTGGCTTCGCCAATCTTCTCGATGGCCTCATTGGCCAGCGATTCCGCCTGCTTCTTGTCCACAGACTTGGCGATCAGCTTTTCGGCGACTTCCATGGCCACATCCACGGCCACGCCGCGGATTTCGCTCATGGCTTTTTTACGCGCCGTATCGATCTCGGCCATGGCGGCGTCTTTCTTCTTGGACAGATCAGCGTCCAATTCGGCCATGGCTTTTTCACGGTTGGCGGTGGCGTCTTTCTGCGCCTGCTCCATCATCTGATTGATGTTGGCGCGGGCTTCAGCCAGCTGAGTGCGATGCTCTTCGAGCAGGCGCTCGGCCTCTTTGCGGCTGTTTTCCGCCGCTTCGATCTCATCGGAGATACGCTTGGCGCGCGCGTCGAGCACGTCATTGACGGCGGGCACGACGTATTTGCGCAGCAAGAACAGCAGGGCGACGAAAGAGACAATCACCCAGAACATCTGCGACGAGAACGAGCTGGAGTCAAATTGAGGCAGTCCGCCGCCCGAGGCGTGCGCGTCGGCGGCTTGCCCGGCTGCGTGGGCGGCGCTGATCAACATGATGCGACCCTTACGGCATCATGATGAAGGCGAGCACCATGCCATACAGCGCAACCGCTTCCACGAAGGCGGCACCGATCCACATGTACTTGGTCAGCTGGGACTCGGCCCCGGGTTGACGGGCGATGGCTTCGATGGCTTTACCGAACAGGAAACCCAGACCAAGGCCAGAACCGGCCATGCCAGCGGCGGCAAGACCCATACCGATATAGGAGGCGGCAGCGCTTTCCATTGTTTTTACCTCATCTTGAAGGTGTATTTCAGTGGTTGAAGATGGTCGGACCGCAGCCCGGATTTCACAACGCGATCAGTGCAGATGAATGGCGTCGTTGATGTAAACACAAGTCAGAATGGTAAAGATGTAAGCCTGGATGAATCCGATGAACAGCTCAAACCCATTGAACACCACAGTGAAGCCCAAGGGGAGCAGGTTCAATCCCAGCGGAATGGTGTTGGCGATGAAGAAGAACACCACGGCCAGCACGGTGTGGCCGGCGGTCATGTTGGCGAACAGACGCACAGACAGGGAGACCGGACGCGACAGGTACGAGATCACCTCGATGGGGATCATCAGCACCAACAGCGCTTTGGGCACGCCGCCGGGAACGAAGAAGCTGAAGAAGTGGCCGCCGTGCTTGTAGATGCCCAGACCGGTGGCGAACAGAAACACGCCCATGGCCAGGGTGGCGGTGACGATCAACTGGGAGGTGGGGGTAAACGAACCCGGCACCAGACCCAGGACGTTGCAGAACAGCACCAACAGGAACAGCGCAAAGATGCCGGGGAAGAACTTCAACCCCTCCTGGCCGATGATGTCGGTGATGATGCCGCGCACAAACTGGAACAGCATCTCGCCCAGGCTCTGCAGACGGCCCGGCACCAGGGCGCGGCCGTTTTTGGAGCCGGGAGAGGCGAATTTCATGAACGCGAAAGCCACGCCCACCGCAATCCACATCCACACCACGGAGTTGCTGATGGAGATATCCAGCCCCAGGATGTTCAGATCCACGATGTTATGCACCTGGAAGTGGTGCAACGGATCCATTTTCGGAGCGGCGGCGTCGGCGGCGGTTACCGCAGTAGAGGCCATGGCGTCGGCGATCAGAGACATGGGCGTTCAGTCCGTTCCAGTTCATGCCGAAAGTCGGGTTCGGCGATCCCGGATCATCAGCAGACTTCGCTGCCAACGATCACCCTGCATTGGCGTCATCGCCATCGGAAGGCTTATCAGACATTCTATCGGCCGCGCGCACCAGGTTGCGAAACCCGGCGATGACGCCCAACAGAAACCAAAGCAAAAACAGCCACGGCTTGGTGCCAAACCAGTAGTCGAGCACGTAGCCGATAACCCCCCCCACCACGGTGGCGGAGACCATCTCCACACCCAGGCGCATGCCGATGGCGATGCCGCTGGGGGGCCGCGTCTGCGGAATTGGCGCGCTCTTGCTCCGCGCCGATTCGCTTTTGTCGGCGTTGGCCTGTAGCGCCGCCAGCGTCTGCTCGGCTTCACTCAGCGCCTGCGCCGCGTCGCTCTCCAGAGTTCCCAACATGGGTTGGCCGCTCTGGGATTCGCCGGATTGCGCGCGCTTTTGCAACGCCTGCGCTTGCGGTTCAACTGGAGCCTCTCCGGGGGGAGTGGTCGGCGACTTATCGGACATGTGGATTACGCTCCCAACTCATCGCGCAGCATTGAGTAACCCCTGCGCACCTGGGTTGCGAATCCGGGCAGCCCCGTGGCGCGCCCTCCAGTTATCCGAGGCAGGGTAGCGGCGCATTGCGGCTTGTGTCAACGACTTATCGCGCAATAGGGGACATAGGGAAAGGAAATGTAATGACCGTATTGCGGGTTTTACCAAACGGCAATGTGATTAACTCTTTGTTGGACCTGTATAAGTTTATTAGCATTTCCCAATATTGATCAAAACGGATTGCTCTCCAGATCCTGGATTTTTTTGCGCAGGGTGTTGCGATTGATGCCCAGAACCAGCGCCGCTTTGACCCGATTGCCCCGGGTTTCCTTGAGTACGCGGGGGATCAGCACCTCCTCCATGCGCTTGAGCACCGCGCTGTAGAGGTTGCTCCCCTCCTGTCCATTCAGCGCCAGGAAGTAGTCATCCAACTCCTCCAACAGCGCCTGTTTGAAGGCGGATGCGCGCGGGGTTTCCGCTCCGCTGTGGACTGTGCTCTCTTCGGCTGGCGCCGGGGCCATCTCCTCCTCAACGCGTCTGACCATGCGATTGGAAAGATCCAACCGATCGGCGCCGATCTCATCATCGGGGGTGAGCACCATCATGCGGCTGATGAGATTCTCCAGCTCGCGCACGTTGCCCGGCCAGTCATACGCCAGCATGCGCTCCATGGCCATGGGGGTGAAGCGCTTGACCGGGATGTTGAGCTCTTTGGCGGTCTTGCCCAGGAAGTAGTCGCACAGAATGGGGATATCCTCTTTGCGCGAACGCAGCGAGGGCACGTGCAACGGAATGACGTTGAGGCGATAGAAGAGGTCTTCGCGGAAGCGTCCTTCGGCGATGGCGTCGGGCAGATATTGGTGGGTGGCGGCGATGATGCGCACATTGGCGCGCAGCACGTCGGTGGAGCCCACCAGAGTGAAGGTGCCCTCCTGCAACACCCGCAGCAGGCGGGTCTGCGCCTCCATGGGCATATCGCCGATCTCATCTAAGAACAGGGTGCCGCCTTCGGCCTTCTGAAAATGGCCGGGGCGTCGCGACACCGCGCCGGTAAAGGCGCCCTTTTCGTGGCCGAACAGCTCGCTTTCGATCAGGTTGCGCGGGATGGCGGCCATGTTGATGGCGGTGAACGGACCCTTACGCCGTGGGCTGTAGTCGTGCACCGCCCGCGCCACCAACTCTTTACCGGCGCCGGATTCACCGTGAATCAACACCGTCATCTCGGAGTTGGAGAGACGGCCAATGGTGCGAAACAGCGCCTGCATGGCGCGCGAAGAGCCGACGAAGCCGCCAAATCGCTCCAGATGGGCGTCGGCCTGTTTATAGGAGGGCTGCGCCTCCTCCACCCGCTTGGGCGGCGCCGGTTTGGCGCTCTTTTTACGCAGATCCATGGCGCGATGGGCCAGATCCACCAATTTCTTGATGTCGAACGGTTTGGCCAGATAGTCGAAGGCGCCGCGCTCGAACGCCTGCACCGCGTTGCGCAGGGTGCTCTGAGCGGTGATGACGATCACCGGCACGTCGGGATGGGAGGATTTGAGGGTCTGCGCCAAGTCCAACCCGGAGAGTCCGGGCATGACGATATCGGTGATCACCAGGTCGGCGCCGTCGGCATGGATGTGTTCGAGCAGATCCTGCCCATTATTAAAAGTGTGCACCAGGAATCCGGCGCGGCTGAGCGACTGCTCCAGGACAAACCGCACCGCCTGATCATCATCGGCGGCCAAGACTACTGGTTGCGATTCACTCATCACGCCTGCAACTCCCGTCTGTTCATCACGCCTGCGACCGGGGATTCATTCTGGAAGACTCAATCATTGGCCGGTAGATAGACCCGAAACGCGGTTCGGCCCGGTTGACTCTCCAACTCGATCTGCCCTTCGTGTTCATGCACGATCTTCTGACAGATGGCCAAACCCAGCCCCGGGCCACGACTCTTGGAGGTGACAAAGGGCATGAAAATCCGATTGCGCAACTCCGGCGGCACGCCAGCGCCGTTATCCAGAATCTCCACCATCACGTGCATTTTGCGCCGTCCTTGACTGAGTCGCACCTGGTTGGAGATGCGCGTGCTGATGCGCACGCGGCCCGCATTATTGGGCGCTGCGCGCGCTGCTTCATCAGCGTTCTTGAGCAGATTCAGGAACAGTTGAATCAGCTTGTCGCGATCCCCCGCCACCTCGGGCAATGAGGGGTCGAAGTCGCGCTCCAGACGCTCCTCTTTGCAACCGCTGGCCATGATGACGTGTTGCAACACCTCATGAATATTGATCGCCTGGGAGATGGAGGGGGCATCGTCGGCCAACCCCAACAGGGTATCCAGCAAACGGCTAACCCGATCCACCTCGGCGCGAATCAATGTGGTGCAGGCGGCGCCCGACTCGCTGGTGGTCTCCATCTCCAGCAGTTGCGCGGCGCCGCGAATCCCGGCCAGGGGGTTTTTCACCTCATGGGCCACCGCCAGCGCCAACGCGCCCATGGAGTCCAATGTCTCATTGAGACGACGCCCCTCCTCCAGTTTGTCGGCGGCGCTGGTCTCCTCCATCTGCAGCAGCAACCCGATGATCACGCCGTGGGCGTCGTGGATCGGGTTGGCGGTGAGCGAGACGTGGAGGTGGATATCCGGCCCCGGCGACAGCTCCGCGCCGCGAAAACGACACACGGTGTTGAGGCTCTCGGCGCGGCGGATCAGATCCAGCGCCACCGGATGCCCGGGCAGCAGATCCTCCAGCTTCTTGCCCACCATATGGTGGCGGGTGCGGCCAAACAGTCGCTCGGCGGCGGCGTTGGTCTCGCGCACCACGCCGTCGCGGTCCAGCGCCATAACGCCGCAACTGACCTGATCAAACAGGGCGACCGGATGAAACTGGGCGTCATCATACATACGCGGTCCACTTCCTCCTGACGTCGTCATACCGTCTGCGCCTCCAGCAGCGGCGCAAAGAAATCATCCAACAGTTGCAGCGTGCCAAGCGGGTCTTCGCTGTGGTTGACCGCATCGCGGAACGCCGCGCCGCCGCGCAGTCCGCGGGTGTACCAGGCCAGATGTTTGCGCGCCAAGCGGTTGCCGCTCACCGCGCCGTGGAAATCCAGCAGCAGTTGCAGATGCTCGCGGGCGATGGCGTAGCGCTCCGCCACGCCAGGCTCCTGCGGCTGCTTGCCATACCGCAACAGCTCATCAATCTGCCGAAACAGCCAGGGGCGGCCCATGGCGCCGCGGCCGATCATCAACGCATCCACCCCGGAGGCGCGCCACTTGGCGGCGGCGTCTTCGGCGTCGGTGATGTCGCCATTGCCCACCACCGGCAGAGCCGTGGACGCCTTCACTTGGGCGATGGCGTCCCAGTCGGCGCTGCCGCGATACATCTGCGCGCGGGTGCGGCCATGTACGGTGAGCAGGCGCGCGCCCTCCTCTTGCGCAATAGCGGCGATGCGCAGGGCGTTGCGGGTCTCATCGTCCCAGCCCAGCCGGATCTTCACCGTCACCGGAACCGCCACAGCGGCGACCACCGCGCGGATGATGCGCGCCACCAGGGCCTCGTCACGCAGCAGCGCCGCGCCAGCCTGACCCTTGACAATCTTCTTCACCGGGCATCCCATGTTGATGTCGATGATCTCGGCGCCGCGCTCCACGTTCATGCGCGCCGCCTCACTCAACACCTCGGGATCGCCGCCGGCGATCTGCACCGCCAGAGGGGTTTCCGGTTTGTCGGCCAGGGTGTCGCTCATGCGCAGGCTTTTGCCCACATTGCGCACCATGGCCTGAGAGGCGATCATCTCCGAGACCGCCATATCGGCCCCATATTTGCGCGCCAGATAGCGAAACGGCGCATCGGTCACGCCCGCCATGGGAGCCAGAATCAGCGGCGGAGCGCCCGTGCCCTGTTTTGATGCAAACAGAGCTTCAATTGGGTCATTTTTAGGCATTGCGGGATCCTGAGTTGCACATTTATTGTGCAATTTTAGCATTTGCCGCCCTTTTCATCAAGATCACACGGCAGACTAAGCATGTCTCTTACCAAAACTGACGCACAATCCAGCAAAGCGCCCAAAGAAGCATCTTATCAGGCGGAGTTTCTCCTCGGCGCGGTGAGCCCCAGCCAGTACCCGGAGGAGGATCTGCCGGAGATCGCCTTTGCCGGACGCTCCAACGCGGGGAAATCCTCCCTGCTCAACAGTCTGCTGAATCGACGCAAACTGGCGCGGGTTTCGAGCATGCCGGGGCGCACGCGGGAGCTGAACTTCTTCCTTATTGATAAAAGCTGGCGTCTGGTGGATCTGCCCGGCTACGGCTTCGCGCGGGTGGATCGGCGGCAGCGCAATGTGTGGGAGCAGGGCATCGGCGACTATCTGAGCACGCGGCGCAATCTGCGCGCGGTGGCGCTGCTGCTGGATATCCGCCGTGGGGTGACCGACCACGATGAGGAGATGTTGGAGTATCTGTTCCAACGCGGCATTCCGGTGATCATCGTCGCCACCAAGATCGACAAGCTCAAGGCCAACCCCCGCCGCGCCGCCATGCAGAAGCTCAAAGCGGAGATCAAGGAGAAGGCGCCGCTGCTCATCGCCTCCCCCGTGGCCACCTCCTCTTTGGACGGCAAGGGGATGCCGGAGTTGCGCGCGTTGATCAAGCAGGTGCTGGAGACGTGACACACTGAGAGATACAGATGTCTGATATACTGGAAGATATAGTCGCCACAGAAGGGAATTAGACATTTGAAGCGAGAAGATATCGAGGGCTCCGCCCTCGAGCTCCCAAGATCAACAGCTACACCGTGATTCGGACCATCCCTGGTCCTCACCCTTCGGGCTCGCTGCGCGAGTCCGATTTGGCATTCCTGCCAAATCGTGGGCTCCGCCCACACCCGCTTAAGGGTCACAGACCCTTAAGAATCCCGCCTCCGGCCAGCCGGAGGCCAATAGTCAGCGCAAGCTTTACCTGTGTCACACAAACATTGAGGAGCCTGTGCAATTCTGAATTGCGGTGACTATAAAAGGGATATTCAAATCTTCGACGAAGCCATGGCGCGTGATGAGGAGTACTTCCCGGCTGAGGTGGTCAATCGTATCGTCGATGGGGAGAACCCCATTCGCGTCTACTGCGCGTATCGCGGCCTTACCTTGGAGCAATTGGCTGAACAGTGTGGGCTCTCCAAAGCCGACTTAAGCCAACTGGAAACGGGTTAACGTTCAGGCATTGCCGTCGAGTCGAAGAAGATCGCTCCGGCGTTGGGTGTCGATGCAGACATGTTGATGGTGAACACTGTTTAGGTTTGCACAGCTTAGAATAAAATTTAGAAAAATGTCACAATTTATGTTATCATAAATGCGTTAATCTCCGATGGACTTGCATAATTCGAATAGCATCCTGCCTGGATGGATGATTATGGATGAGTTTCTTGGGTTTATTATTATTGCTGGTTTTCTCCTGGCTGCTTTCATATTCCTGATCGAAATGGTGAAGCTGTTTTTCCGCTCACCCATTCAGTTCATCCTGGTGCTGCTTGGCCTGAGTTTTCTCTTTGGAGGCGATGACGATTGCTGAATTGTTGCGCTCTCAAGCCAATCTGATTTAAGGTTCCTGTCATTCGGCGAGGCGCTCCCGAGCCGTCACACTCTCAACCTGGATCGTCCGCGCCACTCTGCCGGGCTGTCCCCTCCCCGCGCGTGTTCCGCTCCTTGCCGACTTCTGTTTCAGCATCCTCCCGGAAATCGCCCGGGGTTCGAGGATCTGAAGACTATGATCACCATTCCCATCGCCGCCGCTCCGGTGGCGCCCCCGGCCATGAGCGAGGCGACCATTGCCGCTCTGGATGCTCTGCGTCCGCGCATCGAACAAGCTCGTGAGGCCCTGCGCGCCTCTGCGCAGAAGCTGGGCTTTGCCGACGCTGACTTCACCATTCCTCCTATCGACTCGGCGCAGTGGTCGTTGCAGACCGATCCGGCCAATGGTCAGGACAGTCTGTTTGGCCAGTGGCGCAATGCGCGCGGCGACAAGTGCGGGGAGTTGATTTTCCACCCGGACGGCTCGTTCCACGCCGAGTGCGACATCGCCTTGCCGCACCCGACCAAGCCCAACCGTTGGTTTGTGGAGGCGGTGACGGCGTGGGGGGACAAGGAGAGCGTCAAGTCCGACCCCAGACTGCTGCCTGCGTTGGTGTAATCGCGCGGAGTAAAAATGTTTGCGTGACGCAGCTTGAGCTAGCGCTATCTATTGGCCTCCGGCTGGCCGGAGGCGGGATTCTTAAGGGTCTGTGACCCTTAAGCGGGGTTTGGGGCGGCGCCCCAAGGTGTTGTACTTGGGAGCTCGAGGGCGAAGCCCTCGATATCTTTCATTTTCAATAGCCTAAAAAAGTCACTGAACTATGCCAACTCTTTCTCCCCCCTCACCTGACGTCACTCAATCCAACCCCCTATATGCGTGGCTCATCAACGCTGCGCTGGAGGCGGCGGGCGAACGCTGCGTAGCGGATCTGGTGATTGGGCAAGTGTGGACCCTGTGCCGCGACGACGCGGGCGGCGCCGGTCTGGCCATGAGCCCTGCCGAGCCCACCCGCGTGTTGCCCTGGTCCGGCTCTCTGCGCGGGACGCCATTGAATACGCTCATCCCCTGGCTGACGTCGTGGAACCCCTTCGAAGCGGTGGTGGGCATGGCCGCCTGCAACTGCGCGCTGAATGTCAATAATCCCCTCAGCGCCGAAGCTGTTCCACTGACTGAAGGCCCCTCGGCCAATCTGTTGGTGTTTGAGCACTTTCAATCCCGTCTGCGCGGCAAACGTGTGGCGGTGGTGGGCCGCTATCCCGGTTTGGACCGTTACGCCGCCGAAGGGCAGTGGCATGTGTTGGAGCGTCAACCCGGCCCGGGCGATCTGCCCGATACCGCTGCGGAGTATCTGCTGCCGCAAGTGGATTGGGCCTTTATCACCGCCTCGGCGCTGGTGAATAAGTCCTTGCCACGCTTACTGGAATTGGCGCGAGATGCGGTCACTGTGCTGATGGGCCCCACCACGCCGTGGCTGCCCCAATGGCGCGACTACGGTGTGGACTTCCTCGCCGGGGTGCGCATCGCTAACCGTGACGGCGTGCATCAAGCAGCCTGCGAAGGGGGCGGCGTGCGACTGTTCGAATGCGGCGCCGAATATGCTCTGCAAGATATCGGCGCCGACAACATGACCAACGTGAAGGCGCAAATTGCGCAAACATTTGCCCAGCGCGATGGGTTAAAATCGGAGATGGAAGCGTGGTATGCGCAACACGGCGCCAAACCTTTTGTCAAAAAGGGTGAACTCCAGGCGTTGGACGCCCATCTCTCACGCTTGGATACCTGCTACAAACGGCAGTGGGACGCGCGTAATGGGTGATTTTGGAAGATGAAAGATACTGGGGCTTCGCCCCAGACCCCGGCCAGGGCTTTGCCCTGGACCCACGAGGGCGCCGCCCTCGACCCGGCAGGGCTCTGCCCTGCACCCGCCAGGGAAATGATTTCCCTGAACCCTCGTGAGTTTTGCTCCGTGCTCGCTTCACGCTTTGTGCGGAACTTGTACGGTTGAGCTTACTTATACAGTTTGGAGAGTCACATGCGCATTGCAGTGGTGAGCGACGACTATAAACAGGTAACCGGAAAATGCGGCAAAGCGCGTCGGTTTCTCATCTTCAGCGGCGAAATGGGCGGCGAACCCCAGCTCATGGCGCGTCTGGAGCTGGCCGTGGAGCAACCCGACTACCACGACCTGCACGAAGATGAAGTCACCCCCCACCCCATCGACGGCCATGTGATGATCACCGGAGAAGCCGGGGAAGGGATCACCGAACGCCTGGCGCGTCGCGACGTGGACGTGCGCATCACCCCGGAGACCGATCCCACCACGGCGGCGCGGCTCTATCTGCAAAACGCGCTGCCCGCCAGCGATCCGCACCCCCATAACGAAGATGGAACCTGCCCGGGGGATCATTGACCCCCCGTTGATACAAGTGAGCGGCAACATGATGATGAACACCTCCAACACATCGCATCAAGCCACCCTGGACGCCTACTTGAAGCTGTTCGAACTCTACCCCGACGTGGAGTTCTGGCAGACCAAACCGCAAAAGGGCTCCGACGCCTATGAGTTCCTGTTCCGCCAGGTGATGGAGATGATGGCGCGGCACTCCACCTTCAACACATCACTGCCATTGCCGTTTCGCGAGACCGCCAAACGCTATGTGGCGGGCGATGCGGTGACGCTGAAACACTTCCGCGACTCGGACAATCGCAATTTCCTGCTCTCGGACCTCAAGGATTGGCTGAGACTAGCGCAACAGAAGCTGTAAGCAAGGCCGCGTCTCACCCCTCGGCGCCCTTGCTCATTGCCGGTTTTCTTGTGAGACTGTGCGGTTCCACACGCCAACTCTTGCAGCGGGAGAAGCGGACCCATGAGCGGTGCGGAACTGAACGGTAAGCCCATCACTTTGGCCGATCTGCGCGATGGCATCGACGCCATTGACGACCATATCCATGACCTGCTCATGCAGCGCGCCGAGTTGGTGGAGAAGGTGGGCGAAGTCAAAGGCGCCAGCGCCGCGCAAGCGGTCTACTATCGCCCGGAGCGCGAGGCGCAGATTCATCGCCGCATCGAGGCGCGTCATCACGGTCCATTGCCCATCGAGGCGGTGCACCGCATCTATCGCGAAATCATCTCCGCCTCCCTGAACATGGAGAAGCAGCTCACCGTGGCCTATCTGGGCCCGGAGGCGACCTTCACCCATCAAGCCGCCATCAAGCAGTTCGGCTCCTCCTTCCATATGTATGCGCAACCCACCATCGACGCCGTATTCCATGAGGTGGAGGTGGGCCGTGTGAACTTTGGCGTGGCCCCGGTGGAGAACTCCAACGAGGGCGCGGTGACGCATACGTTGGATCGCTTTGTGGATTCGCCGCTCATCGTCTGCGGGGAGATTCTCCTACCGGTGCAGCACAATCTGCTCTCCCGGCGCGACTCCCTGTCTGACGTGAAGCGGATTTACGGCCATCGTCGCGCATTGGCGGATTGCCATCAGTGGTTGGATGCGCATCTGCCCCATGTGGAGCGGGTGGAGAGTGAATCCACGGCGGCGGCGGCGTTGAAGGCGCGGGATGAAGAGGGCGCGGCGGCCATTGCCGGCGAGTATGCCGCCGACTCCATGAGTTTGAATCTGCTGGCGGAGCATATTGAGGATCGTGCGGGGCAGGAGAATCGCTTTTTGGTGGTGGGGCGGATTCCGCCCAAGCCGTCTGGGGATGACAAGACCAGCATCATGGTGTCGTTCCAGGATCATCCGGGCTTTCTGCACAAGGTGTTGGGGTTGTTTGCCGAGCGGGGCATCAACTTGACGCGGATTGAGTCGCGGCCGAGCCAGACGCGCACGTGGGATTATCTGTTCTTCATAGATTGCGAGGGGCATCAGGATGATCCGAGGGTGGCGGAGGCGTTGCAGGCGTTGGCGGATTTGCCCGGCGTGACGGAGAAGATATTGGGCTCATACCCGAAACGGGCGCTGTAGAAGGGTAAAAGTGTGTGCGGGAAAGAGGTCGAGCCAGCGGTATCGAGTGGGCCGCCGACTGGTCGGCGGCGGGGTCTGGGGGCCGCTGCCCCCAGCGGGTGTGGGCGGCGCCCACGGTTTGGCAGTCGTCTTTGGCCGTTTCCCCGTGTAGAAAGTGCGCGCCAGTAGGCAGGTTGGTGAGAGTACAGAACGTAAGCCAACAAGGAGGCCGTCGGGGAAACGGCAGGTGAGCAGGCCCGCAGGGGCCGTCGCCGAAGGCGGCGAACTGCTCTAGAAGCTGGAGCTTGGGAAAGTTGGAAAATGTTTTTAGTAGTGTAATTTATTATGTTAATTATTATAATATAGAGATTACACTTTATATTCTAGAAGGGATTGCTATATCAGAACACCCTCTAGTTAATTAATATTCAACCAAAATGCAAACAGGAACATACCAGATGAGCCAACCAAATGATACGCCATCTGAAGATGAAGCTAATAACACAACAGATGCAACACCTAACACTCCAGTAAGCAGAAACGCTACTTCGCCGTTAGACACCGTCGCAACTGAAGCTGTCAAAGTGACTGTCAATCAGGCATTGGGTGCAGTTTTGCACCCAATCACGCGTGAAATTGCGGCCCTAGAAGAAGCTGGCATCACTAAACTCAAACAGCTACTAGGCGCACGACGTAAAGAAGAAAATACCCAACGCATAATTGAGGAGAACCGCGATGTTATCGATGTCATCTCATCAAATGCTGACACTGATGCGCAAAAAATCCAAGCTGCCGAACGCTTGGTCAACGCTATTGATGCTGCATCTGAACAAGAATTAGATAATGACGAAGTGCGTCTCTTGTGGCGTTCATTATTACAACGCATGGCTAATCAAGACACTGACACTGACCTACTTATTACTACTTTGAGTGGCCTAAGCACAGCCGAAGCACAACTCTTGCTGGATATTTATCAGAATCCAGCACAGCGTAGAAATCCACGATTGATCCCTGCATTACGTTCCTTTATTCATCATGATAGTCATCTTCAACACGATCGACGAGACCAACTAGCAACCACCCTGAAAAACAAAAAATTGATCTATCAACCTTTATTTAGAACATCCTTGCCACAATTCATGGCATTTTTCCTTTTGTTCACTGTTCTTGCAGCCACGCTACAGACACTTGATAACACTCTGCCCTTACCAAAAGCTCTCCATTATTTTGATATGTTGAAAGGGCCTATTGTGCCGCTACCAATCACACTGGAGCAAGTTTGGGGTTACACTGCATTATTGGCGATATCTACAATACTTATTGCTATCATGGATTTCATGCTTCGCCCGCTTGGGAAGCTAACTTGGTTAGGGAAAAAATTGTGTGTATTTAAGGAAGAAGCAGAAAGATCTTGATTTCTATAGATAGATACTTCATTTTTTCTCTCCCCCAAATACTCTCCAACTTTCCCAAGTCCCAGCTTTTAGAGCAGTTCGCCGTCCTGCGGACGACGGCCCTGCGGGCCTGCTCACCTCCGTTTCCCCGACGGCCTCCTTGCTGGCTCCGCCTCTTGTGCTCTCTCCACTTCCCTACTGGCTCGTACTCTCTTCAATGGGGAAACGGATAAAGACAAAGACCAAACCGTGGGGCGCCGCCCCACACCCCGCTGGGGTCGCGGACCCCAGACCCCGCCGCCGACCAGTCGGCGGCCCATTCGATACACTGGACTCGACCTCTTTCCCGCACACACTTTGACCTCCTTGTCTTCTCCGCCTTGCGGGCCTATTCTGGTCAGTCCATGGAATTTTGCCGCTCTGCGGCCTTCGATACGGATCGCCTCCATGTCCTTTCTCATCAAACGCATGACCGTCATCGGCGTCGGCCTCATGGGCGGCTCTATGGCCCTCGGCCTGCGCGAACGCGACCTCGTCGGCGAAATCATCGGCGTCGACCGCCGCAGCGCCCTCGACGCCGCCCTGGAACTGGGCGTCATCGACCACGCCCACACTCAAGCCGAGGAAGGCGTCAAAGGCTCCTCCCTGGTGGTGGTCGCCACCCCAGTCTCCGCCATCGCGCCGACAGTGAAATCCATCGCCGCCCACCTGGAGCCCGATGCGTTGGTGATCGATATGGGCTCGGTCAAAGGCTCCATCGTCAAACAGTGCGAAGCCTGGATGCCCGACGGCGTCAATTTCGTCGGCTCCCATCCCATCGCCGGACGCGAACACTCCGGCGTGCGCGCCGCCTATGGCGACCTGTTCGACGGCAGCCGCACCATTTTGACGCCGTCCGATAGCGTCTCATCCGCCGCCGTGGAGCGCGCCAAACAGATCTGGGAAGCCGTGGGCTCCTCAGTAGAGATCATGGACGCCCAATATCACGACCGCGTGCTGGCCGCCACCAGCCATCTGCCCCACTTGATGGCCTATAATGTGGTGAATACGTTGTCGGACCTGGAGGACGATATCCGCGCCGAAGTGTTCCGCTACGCCGCCAGCGGCTTTCGCGACTTCACCCGCATCGCCTCCTCTGATCCGGTGATGTGGCGCGATATCTGTATCGAAAATCGCGACGCCATTCTGGATATCCTGGATCGCTTCAAGAACGATCTGGAGAAGCTCTCCAAGCGCGTCGCCGAAGGCGATATGGATGGCCTCTACGGCATCTTCGCCCGCTCCCGCGCCACACGCGCTCGCGTGTTGGAAGAGAATAAGATTCTGCGTGGTGAGTGATTGGTGATTATGGTGATCTGGCAATTCGTGATGTGAAGATGAAAGAGACTGGGGCTTCGCCCCAGACCCCGACCAGGGCGCCGCCCTGGACCCGGCAGGGCTTTGCCCTGCACCCACCAGGAGGGACGCCCTCCTGGACCTCGGTTAGTTTTACTTTCTACGTGTCGGCGACATTTTGCCTTCGCTTCCGACTCTGACGCTTAACTTTTCAAAGACTTCTCATGATTCAGCCTATCCGTGGAACCCGTGACATCCTCCCCATTGAGACCGCCCGCTGGCAGTTCCTCGAACAAGCCGTGCGCCGCGTGTTCCATCAATACGATTACGGCGAACTCCGCACTCCCATCTTCGAAAAGACCGAGCTGTTCGCCCGCGCCGTGGGCGAAACCACCGACATCGTCGAAAAAGAGATGTACGTGTTCGCCGATCGCGGCGGCGAGAGCCTCGCCCTGCGCCCGGAAGGCACCGCCTCGGTGGTGCGCTCGTTCCTCAATAATGGTTTCGAGCGCCAATTGCCGTTCAAGGCCTACTACATCGGCCCCATGTTCCGCTACGAGCGCCCGCAGAAGGGACGCTATCGTCAGTTCCACCAGGCGGGCGCGGAGATGTTCGGCCCCGAAGGCCCCCTGGCCGACGCCGAAATTCTCGCCATGATCGTGCGCTTTCTGGAAGAGGTGGGCCTGGCCGGAACCCTGACCCTGGAGATCAACTCCCTGGGTTGTCCCGAGTGCCGCCCAGCCTATCGCGAGAAACTGATTGCCGCCCTGGAGGCCAAAGAGCCGGAGCTGTGCGGCAACTGCCAGAATCGTCTGCATCGCAACCCGCTGCGGGTGCTGGACTGCAAGAACGAGAGCTGCAAGGAGATCGCCCACGACGCCCCGCACATGCTCGACCACCTGTGCGAGACCTGCGATAGCCACTTCACCGGCCTGAAGAGCCATCTGGATACGCTGGGGCTGAAGTACGTGGTCAATCCCATGATGGTGCGCGGGCTGGACTACTACACCCGCACCGCGTTTGAAGTCACCACCGACGCCCTGGGCGCGCAGAGCGCCGTGGCGGCGGGCGGCCGTTATGATGGGCTGGTCACCGAGATGGGCGGCAAGAACCCCGTCCCCGCCATCGGCTTCGCCATGGGTTTGGAGCGTCTGGCATTGCTGTTGGAGCAGCAGGAGATCGGCGCCGCGCCGGTGGATATCTACCTGGCGGCGGTGGGTGACGAGGCGGCGCAGAGCTTTGGCTTGAAAGCCGCCGAGGCGTTCCGCGCGGCGGGCCTGCGGGTGGCCATGGGGTTGCAGGGCGGCTCCATGAAGGCGCAGATGAAGAAGGCGGGCAAGTCCGGCGCGCGCTATAGCGTGGTGATCGGCGAAGAGGAAGCGCAAAACGCGCAAGTCACCCTCAAGGATATGGAGCAGCGCGAACAGTGGACGCTGAGTATTGAGGAAGCCGTTGCGCGGATGAAAAGCGCCTAAAGTTGAAAGTCATACAACGCCAAATTAGCACAGAGTGACAAGTGTTTGCGTGACGCAGATTCGGCTTGCGCTAACTATTGGCCGCCGACTGGTCGGCGGCGGGGTCTGGGGGCCGCACCCCCAGCGGCCACAGGCGTAGCCGCATCTAACAAACAGGGCGGAGCCCCACGGTTTGGCCTTTGATCTTAGGGGAGTTTGAGGGCGCAGCCCTCAATATCTTCTATCTCCCATCCTTAATATAGTAAATCGAAACCAAAACTGGACATTTGACGCGAAACGAAAATGTGGAAAACGGGACATTTATTGGCCCGATTTTTCGGGGTCTGGGGTCCGCGACCCCAGCGGGGTGTGGGGCGGCGCCCCACGGTTTGGTCGTTGGGAGCTCGAGGGCAGAGCCCTCGATATCTTTCATTATCCAAAACCGAACATGTCCGATTCTCGGTTAGACTTGCTATAAGAGAAAAGCCCGCAACAAAACAGGTTGCGGGCTTTTCTGTTCCAAACTTCAGAGAGGTTACTCGCCTTTGTTCAGCACCGCGCTGGGATCCACTTCGGCCATGTTGGGCAGGTGGTGGGCGATGCCCTTGTGGCAATCGATGCAGGTTTGACCCTCCTGCAAGCCGCGCTCGTGGTGATCCACCGCGCGCCGACCCTGCTTCACGTAGTCCATGGATTCGAAATTGTGGCAGTTGCGGCATTCGCGCGAATCGGTCTCCTTCATCGCCTGCCACACATGCTTGGCCAGCTCAATGCGCTTGGCCTCGAACTTCTCCGGCGTATCAATGGTGCCCATCACCTTGTGATAGAGCTCGTTGCTGGCCTGGATCTTCCGCTTGATCTTCCAGATCCACTCCTTGGGCACGTGGCAGTCGGGGCAGGTGGCGCGCACCCCGGTGCGGTTGCTGTAGTGGATGGTGTTCTTGTACTCCTGGTAGACGTTCTCCTCCATCTCGTGGCAAGAGATGCAGAAGGCTTCGTTATTGGTCATCTCCATGGCCCAGTTGAAGCCGCCCCAGAACAGAATGCCCACCACAAAGGCGATCAACACCCCCGCTGAAATCGCCACGCCGCCCAGCTCGCCCCGCGCTCGCGTCTGTTTCGTCATCACATCTCTCCGCATCTGGTCGTTATCGCCGACTTCTCGCGCAATCCGAGGGGGGTTACTGAATCTTCAACGCATCCACTGGTTTGAACTCGTTTTGCACCAGCGGTTTGGCGTCGGTCTGCGGCACGTGGCACTGCGGGCAGAAGTAACGACGCGGCGACACGTTGGCCATGATGGCGCCGTCGCGGCTTTCAAAGTGCGTTTGACTGATCTTGGTGGCGTTGTGGTCGCGGTAGTTCTTCCAGCTGTGGCAGCTCAGACATTTGTTGAATTTCAAATTGACCTGATACCCCTCCACCGAGTGCGGAATCAGCGGCGGCTGTTGCAGGTAGTCGCGAGGAATCGGCGCGCCATCCTTGTTGTAGTGGGTGATCATGGCGCTATTGGAGCTGTCGTTGATGGCCGCATCGCCGCGCAGCGATTGCACCGTTCCCGCCTGAACCGTCGTCAGCGCCACGCCCAGCAGGCCAATGGCCAGGGTCAATCCGAACAGGATGCTCTTTTTCATGACCTTTCCTCTCCTCATTGCTTCAGCTCGCCCGAATTGAAAATTGAACACTGTAGTGGCAGCACAAAGAGACTGGGGCTTCGCACCAGACCCCACGAGGCCAAAACGGGACAAATCTCCTTCGACCCGCCAGGCCAATCGGGACAAATCCGATTTCCCTGGACCCTCGTTAGTTAACCTTTTGCGCAAACACAAAGTTTTGTGTGTTCAATTTTGACATCCAGCGACTAGGGTTCGACGCTTGGGTTCTGGTCGCTGTTCCAACGCGGGGCAAAGCGGAACACGTCCCGCGCGCACACATCGATACACCGGCCACAGTTGCTGCACAGTCCGCTATCGATCAGCGGCTGCAAGCCCTTCTCCGCGCCATTGACCGGATTCGACAATATGGTCGGCTCCGGGCAGACGGCGTAGCAGTCCATACACTCATTACAGCGCGCCCGGGCGTCGGCGGTGACGCGCAGCAGGCTGAAACGCCCCAACAGCGCATAGAACGCGCCCATGGGACAGAGATGGCCGCACCACATATCGCGCCCGGAGACCAGCTCCAACACGAACAGCGCCGCCGCCATCCAGCCGATCCAACCCACCCCGAACAGCAGCGCGCGATAGAGCGCGTGCACCGGATTGATCAACTCCCACAACAGCGCGCCGCTCACCGCCGCCAGAACCAACACTGCCGCCAGCAGCCAATAGCGCACACTGCGCGACACCTTGGCGCCGCCTTTCAGCCCCAGCCGCTGACGCAGCCAGTTGGCCGCATCGCTGATGGGGTTGACCGGGCAGACCCAGGCGCAGAACACGCGCCCGCCCAGCAGGGCGTAAAACAGGGCGATGATGCCCGCCCCCAGCAGGGCGTTGGTCAGCGGCGTCTGCCCGGCGGCCAACTCCTGCAACACCACCAGCGGATCGCTCAATGGCAGCAGATCCAGGGTCAGGCTGGCGGCCAGATTGCCCTTAATGATCCACACCCCCCACAGCGGTCCGGCCAAAAACAGCAGCAGAATCGACAGTTGACTCAATCGCCGCAGCAGCAGCCAGCGATGCGCCTTCCACCACCCCTGCTCCTGCACTGCTTCCAAACCCGGTCGACGCTTGGCGCGGGCAGCCGATGATTCGCTCATCAGATGCCCCCCTTGCCGCTATTGAGCCGCTTGAGCGGATCGTCCGGAAAGGGCGAATCCGGCAGCGCGTCGCTTCCCGGCAGGGGCGCCGGAGCGCCTGGCGGCTGGTCGATCACCAAACCGCGACCGGCGTGTTCGTAGTGCATCCCCTCGGGCAGGTTGTAGCGGTGTTTGACGTCGTCGCCGATGATGGCGTGACCCGCCTTCTGCTTCTCTTTCCAACCCAAGCGGTAGTGTTTGCCCAACATCCCTTTGGCCAGCTCGAAGGGCAGCACCTTGATGGCCGCCTCTTCAAGAATGCAGGCTTTTTCACACTTGCCGCAGCCGGTGCAGTCCGACGAGTGCACCACCGGGATGAAAAAGGCGTGCATGCCGGTGCGTTGGTTGCGGCGATACTCCAGGGTGATCGCCTTGCCGCGCACCGGACAGACGTTGAAGCAGACCTCGCAGCGCAAGCCTTGGAAGGCGATGCATGCTTCATGGTCGATCAACACCGCCAGCCCCATACGGGCCAGCTCTATCTTCTTCAACTGCGGGTCCAGCGCCCCGGAGGGGCAGACCGCCACGCAGGGGATGTCGTCGCACATCTCGCAGGGGACTTTGCGCGCCTCAAAGTAGGGCGTGCCCAGCGCCACTTCCTCCCCCAATTGCGCCAGTTTCAGCGTGTTGTACGGGCAGTCCCGCACACACAGGCCACAGCGCAGACAGGCGCCGAGGAACTCCTTTTCCGGCAACGCCCCGGGCGGGCGGATAGCGCTGGCGGGCAACGCCTGGGCGCCGCTGGCGCCGTACAGCGACAACGCCGCCGAAGCCAGCGCCACGCCTGCGGCGCTGCGGGTGGCGTCCAACAGAAATTGCCGACGGGTGACGCCCGATCCCGTATTGCGGGCGCTGCTGCTCATGCGACGTTTCCTTCTCCTGATTCACGCATCCCTGCGTGCAGAACTCGCAAGTGAGTTGAACGCGCCCAAACTGCATGCTGGCGCAGAACAAAAACTTACGAGGGTCCAGGGAAATCATTTCCCTGGCGGGTGCAGGGCGGCGCCCTGCCGGGTCGAGGGCAGAGCCCTCGTGGGTCCAGGGCAAAGCCCTGGCGGGTTGAGGGCGGCGCCCTCATGGGGTCTGGGGCAACGCCCCAGTCTCTCTACTCATCCAAACAAATCGTAAGAGTGCGCTTGCGGCCTGATCCCCTCTCGATTCAGGCCGCAAGCGTTCCTCTCGTCCGCTCTAGCGCACGGAGGAAAAACCCACGCCTTACGCCTTCTCCACCTTCACCGCGCACTTCTTGAAGTCGGTCTCTTTGGAGATGGGGCAGGTGGCGTCCAGGGTCAGTTTGTTGACCAGACGCCCGGCGTCAAACCACGGGATGAAGATCAACCCCTCGGGCGGCCGATTGCGCCCTTTGGTCTCAATGCGCGCGGTCAATTCGCCGCGACGGGAGCTGACGCGCGCCATCTGGCCACGGCGCAGGCCGCGCTTTTTGGCGTCGTCGGGATGCATGTAGACCAGCGCGTCGGGCACGGCGCGATAGAGCTCGGGCACGCGACGGGTCATGGAGCCGGAGTGCCAGTGCTCCAACACGCGACCGGTGGAGAGCCAGAGGTCGAAATCCTTGTCCGGCGACTCGGCGGGCGGCTCATACGGCAATGCGAAGATCACCGCCTTGCCGTCGGGCTTGCCGTAGAAGCGCAGCCCCTCGCCCTTCTTGATGAAAGGATCGAAGCCCTCGCGATAGCGCCACAGGGTCTCTTTGCCATCCACCACCGGCCAGCGTAGACCGCGGGCGGCGTGGTAGGCGTCGAATTCGCCCAGATCATGGCCGATCTTGGGCCCCTTCGTGCCGAAGATGCGGTACTCCTCGAACAGACCCTTTTGCGGGTAGAAGCCGAAGTGGGCCATCTCGTCGTTGCGATAGACGTTGCCGCGACTGTCGCTGACCTCCTGTTTGGGGAATTTGTCCACCTGGCCGTTGGCGTAGAGCACTTCAAACAGGCTCTTGCCGCGATAGCTGGGGTTGGCTTCGAGAATCTCGGCGGGCCACACCTCATCGACCACAAAGCGTTTGGAGAACTCCATCAACTGCCACAGGTCGGATTTGGCTTCGCCCGGCGCGCTCACCTGCTGACGCCAGAACTGGGTGCGCCGCTCGGCGTTGCCGTAGGCGCCCTCCTTCTCCACCCACATGGCGGTGGGCAGAATCAGGTCGGCGGCCATGGCCGAGACGGTGGGATAGGGGTCGGAAACCACCACGAAGTTGGCCGGGTTGCGCCAACCGGGATAGATCTCCTCATTGATGTTGGGACCGGCCTGCATCTGGTTGTTGCACATCACCCAGTAGCAGTTGAGCTTGCCATCCTTGAGCATGCGGCTCTGCAACACGGCGTGATAGCCCACCTTGCCGGGCAGCACGCCGCTGGGGAGCTTCCACACCTGTTCGGAGAAGTCGCGATGGGGCTTTTTGGCCACCACCAGATCGGCGGGCAGACGGTGGGCGAAGGTGCCCACTTCCCGCGCGGTGCCGCAGGCGGAGGGCTGACCGGTAAGCGAGAATGGCCCATTGCCCGGCTCGGAGATCTTACCGGTGAGCAGGTGGATGTTATAGACCAGATTATTCGCCCAGGTGCCCCGGGTGTGCTGGTTGAAGCCCATGGTCCAGTAGGAGGTGACCTTACGCTTGGGGTCGGCGTAGAGCTTGGCCAACTCCAACAGATCCTTCTTGGGCACGCCGGAGAGCTCGTGGGCCTTGTCCACGGTATAGGGCTTGACGTATTCGGCGAAGGCTTTGAAATCGATGGCTTTGGAGCCGCCCGCCTTCTTGGCGTTCTTGGCCTTCTGCTCGCGCGGATCGGTGGGGCGCAGGCCGTAGCCGATATCCTCATTGCCCGCACGGAAGTTGACGTGCTTGTCGACGAACTCTTTGTTCACCGCGCCGTTTTCGATGATGTAGTTGGCGATGAAGTTGAGAATCGCCAAGTCGGTCTGCGGCTTGAACACCATGCCGATATCGGCCAGCTCGAAGCTGCGATGCTCATAGGTGGAGAGCACCGCCACCTTCACATGGGGCGAACTCAAACGGCGGTCGGTGAGGCGGGTCCACAGGATGGGGTGCATCTCCGCCATGTTGGAGCCCCACAGCACAAAGGCGTCGGCGTGCTCCAGGTCGTCATAGCAACCCATGGGCTCGTCGGCGCCGAAGGTGCGGATGAACCCGGCCACGGCGGAAGCCATGCAGTGGCGCGCATTGGGGTCGATATTGTTGGAGCGGAAGCCTGCCTTAAAGAGCTTGGAGGCGGCGTAGCCCTCCCACACCGTCCACTGACCGGAGCCGAACATGCCCACCGATGACACCACCTCTTCAGGCGGTTTGCCGGCGTTGTTCTTCAGATCCTTGGCGATGGACTCTTTCCACTTTTCCGCCATGATGTCGAAGGCTTCGTCCCAGCTCACCGGCTCGAAGTCGCCCTCTTTGTCGAACTTGCCGTTCTTCTTGCGCAGCAGCGGCTGCTGCAGGCGATCCTTGCCGTAGAGGATCTTGGAGAGGAAGTAGCCTTTGATGCAGTTCAAACCGCGATTGACCGGGGCGTCGGGGTCGCCCTGAGTGGCCACCACGCGGCCATCCTTGGCGCCGATGAGCACCGAGCAGCCGGTGCCGCAGAAGCGGCAGGCGGCTTTGTCCCAGCGAATCGCCTCGCTGCCTTGGGCGGCGGCCTCCTTGATGGCGTCGGGGATGGTCACCCCCGCCGCCGCCGCGGTGGCGGCAATGGCGTTGGCCTTGATGAAATGGCGGCGTGACAATTTCATGATGCCGACTCCTCCTCGGTAGCGTCTTCGTCGTTTTCCATGTGCTGATAGACCAGCGCGGTGGAGAGAACGCCCTCCACGTAGGCCAGTTCCGACACCGTATCGATACAGCGCCGATAATCGGGATCCTCCACGGTGACCACCAATTTGCCGCTCTCCTCACCGGCGTGGATCTCCACGCCATCAAGATAGGCAAAGGCGGTTTTGACCGTTTCCACCGCGTCCAGACGCGCGTGCACCAGTACGCCGCAGATGTTCATCGACTGGTCTGCGGACGCGCTCTGTTCCGCCTGCGTCGACTCAATGGGGGACAGACTCATCACGACGCGCACTCCTCGGTTGGGGGCGAAGCCGGTTGGATGGAAATGGCATGGATAGGACAGACGCTAAAGCATTCGCCACAGCCGGTGCATTGATCTGCATCAAGCCGGGGCTCGGCGCGTCCGCCGATGGACAATTTGAAGTGAATGGCGCGCGGTTCACACGCTTCGCCGCAGGAACGGCACACCACGCCGTTCAGCGGTAGGCACTGCGGCGCAATGGTGATCTGTAGCGACCACGGCAATGCGTTTTCCGGCTGATTGGGATCGCGCCACAGCGCGGCGGGTTTGCAGGCGATCAAGCAGTCGCCGCAGAAGTCGCATCCGGCGCGTTTGAAGGAGATTTCAGGGTAGCCGCCGTCGCCGCGCCGGATGATTTTGGCGTGGCACACTGCGATGCAGTCGTCACAGCGGGTGCAGGTGGTGAGAAAGGCGGATTCATCCAGCGCCCAGGGCGGGCGAATGGCGGACGTCGCAGGCCGGGTAATGGCGCCGCGCAGCAGTTGGCGTCTGCTCAAATCGGGTTGGGCGTGGCCCATCCGTGTCCCCTCTCAATTGGCGCGCGGCGCTGGCAAACAGGCCGCGTATGCGCGCCGATTTCGGTGCGCACAATACCGCCGCAGCCCGGATGGACTTCGGCGCCGTCGACTCCATGCAGACGCTGCGAGAGGGGGTGCAGACTCTGGAATCGGCGATTTTTGATTATTTCAACAGCATATTGCACATAGGCTACGCAGCTTTGCGCAGGATTTCAATCTGGATAATAAAATATAAGAGTGTTTTCATTTTCGTCACGATGGACGAGTGCATGCGCCCTACGCGCACAGTAATATCATATCAATTGATATCTGCGTGGTCACATGATGCTATGCCCGTCATGAACTGCATCCCGGAGAAGATTTCCACGCATCCGGCTTGATGAATCCTTTTTCTTGTTTCTATACAGAAGAACTCTCCACACAATGAGGCATGTCATGAGTGAATTCTGGAATCGACCCACTTGGCAAAACCCGCAGGAAGAGATGACCCGTGGCCCCGACGGCATGTGGCGTCCCCGCTCGGAGAATGAAGCGCTGGTGGCGCAACAACACGCCCAAGTTGAGGCGCCGCAGGAGGCGCAACCCCAGTCGTTACAGCAATCCATCAGCGGCATGATGAACCAAGTCGCCATGAAGATGGGGGTGCATCCCAGCCAGGGGCCGGAACACGATTTGACGCCCCACTATTATGAACGCTTTGGCGATACCGAACGCGTAGGCGAACCCGCCGCACCAACGGCGCAGCCCATTTCGACGTCCCAGGCTGACGCCGCGCCGCCCGCACCGCAGCCATTCGCTGGTTTGTCGAGTGCTTCCCCAGCTCATGATCAAACGGGATTGCCGTTTCAATCCGCAGCGGCGCAGGGTGTGGACCCGGCGTCGGTTGTAATGCCTGCGCTGGGTCAACAAGCTCCAGGCGCGGGATCGATTTGGGCGCCGCCCACGCAAGCTGTTGCAACGTCACAGCTTCAGCAGCAGCCTGTGCCCATGCAGAGCCCGGCGTCACAGAGAGGATTGTTTCCAAAACCGGCGCTATTGCCGTTCCAGCGCGAAATGCGCGGTTTGCCGCCAGAGAGTGAAGTATCTGACGCAACTGATCAAAATTCGTATAAGAGTTCAGTTCCTCAAACAAATATTGAGGAGAACGCCATTCCGAGGAAATCCACAGGAAATCCCCAGCAGGACGCCTATAATCGCGCTTTAGATCGCTGTCCTGACGCGCCGCCTATTCAAAGAGAAAGGGCCTCCGCTGGAGGCCCTTTTGTCTGTAAGGTAAACCCTTCAGATCTCTGAACGCCTGCGCTTTCATGACGTCCAATGACGCCAGCACCCAGCTTCTCTCAATGCTTACGCAGCAGGAAGCGATATTCGCCCCCCTCCTCCGTGGCCGACATCATCTCCGTGCCCGTCTGCTCGCAGAACGCCCGCATATCCTGCGCCGAGCCTGGATCGGTGGCCGTTACCCGCAGCACCTCGCCATCGTTCATCCCTTTGAGCAGTTTGCGGGTCTTCACAATCGGCATCGGACACGCCATGCCCCGGGCGTCCAAATCCTGTTGGAATTCCATGTTTTCTCTCCTGTTGTATTATTACCGACATACGCTTTTGTGCTGAATCGGACTTCTACTGCATTCGCTCCTGTCGGCTGCGCCGACATACCGCTCACTGCCGTTTCCCCAACGGCCTCCTTGTTGGCTCCTACTCCTGCGCTTCTCTTGCCGCCTCTTACTGGCTCGAATTTTGGTTAGTGGGGAAACGGCCTTAAGATCAAAGATATTGGGGCGCTGCCCCAAACCCCGCCAGGGCGCCGCCCTGGACCCGCTGGGGCCACAGGCCCCAGACCCCGCCTCCGGCCAGCCGGAGGCCCATAGTCACCCTGGGCGCCACCTCTTTTCCGCACACACTTTTGCTTTGTGCCGGTGGCCTAGAGAAATAGCGCTGTTCTCGCGTTTAACGCCTGCTCCATGAACGCCGCCACTCCGCCCAACTCCACACCCTCCACCAACTCATCCGCGTCCACACCCATCAGGTCCATCGCCATGGTGCAGCCAATAAACTGCGTGCCCATCTCCTGGGCGATCTCCCGCAGCTCCTCCAAAGACGCCACATTCTTCTGCTTCATCATCGACTTCATCATCGCCGGACCCATCCCCAGCATGTTCATCTTGGACAGGCCCAACTCCTCGCTGCGCTTGGGTGTCATCAACGCCAGCATCTTCTGCTTGAACGCCTTGCCCTTCAGGTGCGTGGTGCGTTTGATGGCGCTCAAACCCCAAAAGGTGAAGAACATGGAGACCTCCATGCCCATGGCCAGCGCGCCATTGGCCAACACAAACGCCGCCAACGCCCGATCCATGTCATCGGAGAACACCACAATCGCCACCTTGTCCTGCGGCAGACGCTTCTCCAGCTTGTCCAGGCGCTGCGTTACCTGCTCGCTTAACGCCCCCATCTGTTCGCCCACCTGCTTGCGCAACTCCTCCTGCACCCAAGACTGCATCTTCGCGTCCAGCGGCGCACTGCTCTGACCGTTGTGAATCGACTGCTGCATCACCGTTTGCGCATCCATCGTCTATCCTCTCAATTGATATCTACAGACCAGTCCGTTTATATAATTGGACAGACTGACCCGTTTATAATCAGGGTCAAAAGAGTGGCGGGTCACCCCGCCTCTGCCTCAGCCCCGGAAAAGCGCCGATTACGCCGTGGGCGCTGCGTGATCCCGCAACATCCCTTCGATGTAATCCAGCACCGTCAACACATCCCGCGGACGCTGCGCCGTTTTGTCCAGTAGCAACGCCCCCTCCACCAGACTGAGAATCACCGTGGAAGTGACTTCCAGATCCCAGTCATTGCGCAGTGCGCCCAACTGGACCGCGCGATCCAGATAGCCCCGGATCAAGCTGCGGAAATCGTCAAACGCAGCCTGAATGCGGCGCCGGATCTCCTCGTTCTCCACACTCAGCTCCAGTGCGAAGTTGCCGAAAATGCAGCCGCGAATATCGCATTCGCCGCCATAGTTGGCGCTGCGTCGCGCCATGCCACGGAGCAGATTCATCAACTCCACGGCAGGGGTATCGGTCTCATGGGGCATGCGAATGCCCAGTTCGCGAATCGCCCGCTCCTTGTACCAATCCAGCACCGCAATGGCCAACTCGGCCTTGTTGCTGAAATGGTGAAAGAAATTACCCTTGCTCACATGGGCGTGGGCGATGATGCGATCCACCCCGGTGGCGTGATAGCCGTTCACATAGAACAGATCCATGGCCGCAGCCAGAATCTTCTCGCGGGTGATGATCGCCTTGGGCGAGAAGCGTTTGCCCGCATCATCAGCAGTGGTGGTCACGCGCCGCCTCATCAAAACAGACTGGTCCGTACAAAGTGTGATTTCGACAATAGACGGATCGGTCCACGGGGGTCAAGAGAAAAGTGTGTGCAGACGCAAACCGGGGATTCCATGCCGTTGATGGACCCCCCGGTTTGTGTTTCAGCGTTGTCTATCCAGGTATGGGGTATGACACCCCTTGCCGCAGATTACTTCTTGAAGATGTTGAACAACTGGGTGCGCATCTTCTTCACCGCCGCTTCGTTGGAGACGATCTGATCCAACTCGCCCGGATCCAGGTGAATGGCGCCGCAGCCTTCGTTGATGCACACATCAACGGTGATATCGCCGCGCTCGATCTCCACCAGCGACGGGGTACCGCAGCGGAAGCAGTGTAGTTCATGCTCGTTCTTATAGGCGTCAGTGGCCAATTTTTCGGAGTTTTGGCGCAGCTTTTTAATCTGATCCATCTCTTCTTGAATGAAGTAACTCTCTTCCGAATGCACTTTCACGGTCACATGTTCGGTCATCTTTGCAGTCCTTGATAAAGAGTGGGGCAATCGCCCGGGCGATCATTCTCTGCCGCCGGGACGCTGGGATTGTGTAAAAACGCCCCGCATAGTGCCCGAAATGCGTCGCAGAATCAATTCAGGCGTTGGATAACACATCGGAAAGTCACTGAATTTCACAGTGACGATGAGAAACGACACACCTTGCATCCACTCTGCGGGACCGCGCATTTCAGATACAAAAAAGCCCGCGCCAACTGCTCAGCGCGGGCTTGGGTCGGTTTAGTTGCCGAACAGCGGGATCGGCAGGTTTTTCAACACATCCTGCACATCAGGCGGCAGGGCGTTTTGAATGGCGTTGAGCTTCTCCTGCTGCTTGGGCTTGAGCTTATCCTGCAGCTTTTCGCGCAGCTTGTTGCCCAGACGAGTTTTCAGCACCGTCTGCACCAGCGCGCCAGCGTCCACCTCGGTTTTGGGGTTGCTCCAGGGGCCATGGAAACGCACCGGCACGGCGATCTCGGTTTCGCCACTCTCCATCTGCAGACCGTCATCGGTGCGCAGCACTTGCGCGGTGAGACGATAATCCAGCGTTTCGGCGGCCAGATCCACCTGGCCGGAGCCGGTGGCGCGCAGCTCTTTGGCTTTCATGCGCAGATCGTCATGGGTCATCACCCCGTTGACGATCTTGGCGGTGGTGCTGAAGTGTTCGAAAGCGGTGTCATCGCCCACCGGTTTGGCCTGTTTGCCCATGGCGATGCGAATCGCCTGATAGATCTGTCGCAGCACGTCCAGCCCTTTGATGCGGCCATCGCGGGCGGTGAGGGTCATCTCGCCGTTGAGGTGTCGCTTGATCTGCGCCTCCTCCTTGCCCTGGCTGGTGAGCTTCAGATGAATGTCGCCACGACCATCGATGCGGTCCACTTCCGCCTGCCCGCGCAGCAGCGCGCCGATGTCCACATTGTCCATGCGGTTCTCCACCCGCATCAGCGGGGTGTCGGTGCGGGCGTCGATAGAGGCGCTGGCGTTGATGGCGCCGCCATAGATTTTGGCGCTGAGGGGTTTGACCTCCAACACGCCGTTTTTGGAGACCACGTGCATCATCACATCACGGGCGTCCATTTTGTTCACCGTCATGCGGCCCACTTGCAGCTTGCCATCCAGATCCAGCTCCCGCAGCGCCAGGAACGGATCCTCCTCTTTCTGGGCGGGTTCAGTCGGTTTGGCGGCGGGCTTGGTTGCGGCTTTCTTATCCCCTTTGCCCTTCTGCTGCGGCGGCAGATAGCGATCCAGATCGATGGAATCGACAATCAGATCATAGTGCGCTGAAGGTTTGTCAAAGCGCGGCGCCGACATCGCGCCACGGATGCGGGTCTGGTCCAGGGTGACGTCCATGCCGCTCAGGGCGAACGCTTGTGCGCTGGCGTTAAAGCGCGTTTTGAGGGTCAGACTCTGTAGGGTTTTAGGATCGGCGGTGAGCGGAATCGGCTGCTCCAGGCGCGTCATGAGTTTGCGCACATGGGTGTTGGCCAGGGCGATGTCGCCGCTCAATTGCGGCTGTGTGGTCAGGCTGCTGGCCTGCACTGAGCCGCTCACATTGAGGAGTTTCTCCAGCGCGGTGAGGGAGAAGTCCGTCATCCGCAGGTTGCCCGCAGTGGGGTCGTACTGCAGTGAGGCGGCGTTAAACAGCCAATCGGCGCGACCGCCCGGCGCGCTTGCGCCGGTCATTTTGCCGCTGAGGCTGGGTCTGTGCAGCGTGAGCAGACTGCGTGCGGCGTCGAACTCCAGTCGTCCTTGATAGGCCGTTTCCAAGGTTTGGAACGGACCGTTGACGCCGCCATCAGCTTTGACGTCCAGTTTGGCGTTGGTCAATTGCGCCAGCGCGCCCTTTTCGCCCAGGGTCACCACCGCCGGAGAGTTGAGCGTCAGGTTCAGGCTCTTGAGCTGCGTCTGCGCGGTTTCGCTGCCAGCGCCAATGACCTTCAATTCGACGCCCGGCAGGTCGATGCGCTGGCGGTTCAGATCAAAGGCAAACGGCGCGGTCAGGAAGATGGCCACCTTCTCGGTGGGCAGGGCGCCGCCGTTGCCGCTGGCTTGTAGCGCCATTTTCGGCGCGTTGATTTTCCCGGCTTTGAGGTCGGCGGAGAGGTCGCCTTGCAGCTTGGCGTCCAGACGCGCCATAGGCAGAGCCCCGCCGGAGACGCCAATGGCGATATCCAACCCTTTGAGGTCGAAGCTGGGGCCGTTCAGATCCACCTCAAACGGACCGGCGTGGGTCGCCTCCAACTGACCAAAAGGGGCGTCCGGGGCGCCGGTGGCGCTGATTTTGAGCGGCTCGGCGCGGCCCGTCAGACGCATGGCGTTGAGGTCCACCGCCACCCCGCCGCGCCAGGTGACGGCGGCGGCGCGCGCCGGTTGCTCACGCAGTTGTGAACTCAGGGAGAGATCGGCCTGAGGCAGCGTGATCTTGCCTGCGGGCAGATCCAGCGACACATCGCCGCTCAAGGAGATCTCGGCGCTCTGCACCGGATTGGGCGTGGCGCCATTGTTGACGCTGAGATGAATCTTCTGATTTTTCAGCGTTCCGCGCGGCAGGTATTGTGCGGTGTCCAGCACCATCTCCAGGGGACCGTCCGCCGTCAGTTTGACCGACTGCGGCAGCTCCCCTGTGCGCGGCTCCGCCAGGGTGACGGTGGCGCTGCGCTTCTCAATGGCCAGACGCCGCTCGACGATCTCATAGCGCAGCCCGTCCAGGGCCGTCTCCACGCCAAAGCGGGCAAACGGCATCTGTTGGGCGGAGCCATTGGCGCTGATGTTGGCGTTGTTCAACGCCACCCAGCGCATGTTCAGATCGGGTTGGATAGCGCCGCGAAAGTCCAGCGTCACGTCATCCTGCGCGGTGGCGGCCACGCCATTGGCCAGCGCCATGGTCACCACGCGGGCTTTGAGTTCGGCCTCCACCGGTTGACCCAGGGTGACCGAATCGGTGGTGAGATTGAGTTGCGTCACCTCGATACGCTGCCCGGCCACGGCGTCGTCGAAGGTCACTTGCGCATCGTTGAGGGCAATGCCGCCGATGCTCAGACCCGCCAACGCCGCCAGAGGGTTGGCCTCAGCGTCGCTGCTATTGCTCGATTTGCTGGCGGAGGATTTGTTATCGTCCGCCGCGCCGCCTTTGGCCAGATCCGCCCAGTTATTGCCGCCATCGGCGCTCTGCGCCAGATAGGCGCGCAGGCCATCCACCTCCACCCGCGCCACCTGCACCTGTTTGGAGAGCAGCGGAATCAGCTTCACCCGCACATCGGCGCGTTTGAGGGACACCATGGGCTTTTCGCCAAACCCCGGCGCGTTTTCCAGAATCACGTCGTTGAGGGTCACCCCCACCCAGGGGAACAGGGAGAGCTCCAGCGGACCGTTGAGTTGAACATTGCGGCCGGTCTGCTCCTTGGCCAGCTTGGCGATCTCATTGCGGTAGTCGTTGGGATCAATGACCAGGGGGATGATCACCAGTGCGGCGATCACCAGAATCACCAGGATAAAAAGGGCGTTGAAAATCCGTTTCATGGAAATGCTCCCCGCGCGCAAAACGCCCGTCGGTTGACGGGGCGTGGATGGTTTCAGTGGCGGACATGGCGTCAAAGTTTGACGTCATCACTGAAAATAGCACGCTTATGCGCAAAAACGCAGGGGGTCACTCCACCGGACAGATACCCACATAAACTTCCGGATCGGCGCCGGATTCCTTCTGCTGCTGCAGGAGTTGGTCCACCAACCCACCGACATTCTGCGGGTCAACGCCGTGGGCCACATCACCGCTGGGCGCCAGGCGCACATTGGGACCTAAGGAGCAGTCGCGTCCCAGGCAACGGAATTTGCGGATTTCGAAATTGACGCCGCGTTCGGCCATCTCATCCTGCAGCGCCTGGGCCACCGCTTCGCCGCCCACCGAACCACAGGTTTGGCGATGGGCGCCGCGCAGATTCACACAGACGATAAAGGCGCTATCATTGGCTCCGTGCATGATCCTCTCTCCCCATGGCGCGCCCCCTTCGCGGCTCTCGTCTACTCCGAGACCAGGGCGTCCATGACATAGCGTTTGCCTTCAAAGTGCCCCAGCAGCTTCCACACCTGCTTATCGGCCCAGCCGTGGCAACGATGTGTGGATTCGCCCACTGGGGCGCTCAACTGTTGAAACGAAATCAAACTCTTGAGCGTGGCGTCCATACTCTCTTCGCCCTGCTCGATGAGGATGGCGAACTGGTCCAGACGCTCATTGAGCAGAATGGTGCGATCGCGCCCCAAATCGGCGGCGCCGTCGCGGAAATCCTCCGACAGAATAATCCGGTCACTGATTGGCTCCAGTAGATCCTCGCCATAGATGTCGCGACGGTTGTGGTCCCACATCAGTTCGCCGAAGAACGACAATTGCGCGGTTTGGTTCTCCGTATCGATCAGCAGCATGGGTTCGGGCACGCTGGCGCGCTTTTCCGGATGCACCTCCAACCCGCCAGCCAAGCGGCGGATGCAGTGCAGACACTTGCGCAGCGCCTTCTCCCCCCGCGCCTGCACCGACGGCATGGGCAGACGCGCCAACTGCTCCCCCGGCTCCAGCAGATAGACCGACTCATCGGCGTAGAACGGCGCCAGGGTCTGCAGCAGACCCACCAGAATGCGTGAACCGCCCACCGGATTGAACAGGATGTGAAATTCGTAAATTTTATAGTTGGAGAGGGTTTCGCCACACCAGCGGGTGAAGTGGGACATGGCTTGGTCAAAGGAGTGGATATCCCCTTCGCGCAAACCGCGAATGGGCATCATCTGCGCGCCCATGCCGCGCGACTTGAGCCACTCGGCCAGCAGTTTGGCCGCTTCGGCGTCGGGCCACGCCTCGGAGAAGAGCAGCACGTGACGGTCATAGCGCTCCTCGGGCAGCCCCTCATAGATCTGGATCCACGATTTGAGCTCCGGGCAGAGCAGCGCCAACTCCTCTGCGCTGGCCGCCAGCATCTCTTCGCGCAGAGCGTCCAGTTCCGGTTGCAACACGGTGGCCTGATCATCGCTCATGCGGATATCGCACGCCTGACCCATCCATCCGCAGGTCATGTCCACCTGCTGAAAGCGCCGCCGCACCAACTCCCGGCCACAGGCGGTCAAAATGACTTGATGATCCTGCTCCATATCAAATTCCCATACTCAAATGGTCGATTCACCCAGCCGGCCGCTTAAATGCAGTCAACAGGCGCCGTCTTTTTGGTATCGGCTCAATTTTTTGATCTATCAGACAAATTTGACAGCGCAACGGCGGAAAAGATGCCTTGAGCGCCAACGAAAGCGGTGCGGTGGGAGTGTTTGCGGACTCAAAACAGAAAAAAGCTCGTCAAAGACGAGCTTTTTTCATTAGGGAGGGGGTGCGTGACCCGGGAGCGCGGTTCCCAATCAACAGGTGCTGCGGCCCACGGGGGGTGGCGTGGAAGGGCGGAGCGGAGCCACGGCGCCGTTCTCTCCAGGTCAACGCTGATTACAAGTTAATAAGCATTTGCTTAAACGTCAATTTAAAAATTCAAATATTAGAATATAATTTAATTATGATGAGAAATAGTCTATATAACATATTGTAATATATATGTTCTCATCGGCGCGTGTCTGTTTGAGTAGGGTGATTTTTTTGAAAATTATGCTGCTGGATGAGATAAAAATCCATAAATGGGAATGCTGTTGAGATACTGGGGCTTCGCCCCAGACCCCGTTATGGGTGCTGGATTCCAGGTGGAGTCAGGATAGTAATTTGGGACGATGTTGAGATACTGGGGCTTCGCCCCAGACCCCGACCAGGGCGCCGCCCTGGACCCGCCAGGGAAATGATTTCCCTGGACCCTCGTTAGTTTTGCCTGGGAGCTTATCTTATACTTTGTCCGCGTGATTAAGTCCTGTCAGGACACCGACAAATAAAAGACTTTGAACACTTACCCGGGCTTTGAGAATCCGGCCAGTGTGGCGGAGAACTGTTTTTTGAGCCGATCCGCATGGCTCTGGGCGTTGGGACCCACCACTACCGTCACCAGATTCTCCGGGCGGAACAGCTTCTGCGCCGCCGCAACAATCTGCTGCGGATCCAACTGCTCAATACGTTCCCACGCCGCCGACAGCGGCTCTTCCATGGCGAACAACCGATCCCCCACATAGCGATCCATCAACTCGGCGGGACGATCCAACGCGCTGTCCATATTGGCGCGCCAGCGGGTCATCAAGCGGCGCCACTCGGCGGGCGCGGGCGGCTCATCGCGCAGCAGACGTAACTGCTCCAATACGGTGGCAAAGAGCGCATCAAGCTTCTCCGGCTCCACCGATGCGCCGATCTCCAACGCGCCGCTGTCGGAATAGCCGGAGATGGCCGCCCACAGGTCATAGGCCAGCCCCTTCTTCTCCCGCACCTGGGCTTGCAAGCGCGCGGAGAAACCATCGTCGAGCAGACGCCGTAGCGCCGCCATGGCGAAGAAGTCGGCGTCGCGATAACCCACGCCGCGAAAGAACAGGGAGATGCCCAACTGCGCGCCGGAGTCGGTGGCCGCCAGCCAGTGGGGGCCGGGCTCCATGGCGGGCGGCGTGGTGGTGGTCTCCCCCGCGCCGCCGGGCAGCGCGCCCAGATTCTCCCGCGCCAGCTCGGTGGCCTCCTCCAGGGTGATGGGGCCGCAGAAGGCGATGGCCATGTTATCGGCGCGATAGTGGCGCTGCAGATAGTCGGTGAGGTCAGTTTTATTGAATTTGCTCACGCACTCCCGGTAGCCGATCACCGGGCGGCCCAGGGGGTGGTTCTCCCACAGTTTGGCGCAACCCAACACCATGGCGTTGTTGACCTCGCCGGCGTCGTTTTCATCTTCGCGCATCTCCGCCAGGATCACCTGGCGTTCGTTCTCCAGCCCGCCGAAGTGGGGTTGGGTGAACATTTCGCAAAACAGGGTCATACCCTCACTCAGAAAGCGCGGCGGCAGGGTGATCCAGTAGCTGTTGCTCTCGGGGCCGGTGGAGGCGTTCATATCGGCGGCCAGCTCTTCGAGCCGTTCGTGCAGGCGGGTGGCGTCGGGGATGCGTTTGGTGCCTTTGAAGAACATATGCTCCAGAAAGTGGGCGATGCCCGCTTCGTTCTCCTGCTCAAAGCGGCTGCCGGCGCGCACGTAGAGGGTGACGCTGGTTTCGTGCAGCCAGGGCATGGGGAACGCCGCCACGGTGAGGCCATTATCCAGTTGGGTGATGGCGTAGTCGGGTTCGCTAACGGCGGCGGTGGAGGTGGAGGAGATAGGAGTCAATGGCGTCTCAGAGGAGTGAAATAAGCATGGCGCAAAAGGTCGAAAATCCGGCCATGAACGTCCGGATTTTCGGGGGGCTGGAGCCTTTTATAGTCATGCGAAACCGAACCTGTACAGAGTGTACAATGTTTGCGTGACGTAAGCCCGGCTCGCGCTGACTATTGGCCGCCGACTGGTCGGCGGCGGGGTGATTCGGGCCATCCATGGCCCTCACCCTTCGGGCTCGCTTGCGCGAGTCCGATTCGGCAATCCTGCCGAATCGTCAGGGGGCCGCGCCCCCAGCGGCCACAGGCGAAGCCGTATCTAACGAAATGGGCGGCGCCCTACGGTTTGGTCTTTGGGAGCTCGAGGGCAGAGCCCTCGATATCTTTCATCATTCCAAATACTCCAGCCGCCATGTCGCCACAGCGCTGTTGATCTTGGGAGCTCGAGGGCAGAGCCCTCGATATCTTTCAATATCCCAAATTTTTCAGATATCCCACCGCTTACATATTCGACACCACCAACTCATGGATGATGTTGAACAGTTTATCGCCGATCTCGCCAGCGGCGGCCTTGGCCTCTTCGGGCATGTCGGGGAAGTAGATCATGGCGAAGGTGGGTTTGTAGGTGACAATCCACACGCGGCCGCCCGGAGACTCCTCATACAGCACCACCTTGCACGGCAGGAAGGCGCCGAAGGCGGGCTCATTGCGGATGATCTTTTCGCCAGCGGTCAAATTACAGATGTGCAGAATGGTAAAAGCGGGAAACGGCTCGCCATTGCGCTTGCCGATGGCTTTGCCGATCTCGTTGCGACCGACGATATTGAGATTCTCCTCCGCCAGGGCTGACTCCAACTCAAAGATCACATCTTCGAGCTTCATGCTTGCGGGCATGGGCACCTTGAGTACGGGGCCATGGTGGGTCACCCCTTCGATGGCGTCGAACTGCTTGACCGACTCCAGATCGCGGGTGATATCCACGATGGGGGTTTCAGCGCGGGCGCTGCTCCAAGCGCTCATCAAACCCACGCACAGCGCCGTCATCACAATCCAAAACCGCATAGATTCTCTCCGCAATGTGAATAAGGGAAAACGACTATTCCAAGTCAGGCGCTGGCGCCTTTGACGCCCATTTCAATCTCTTCGGGCGTCAAATCGCGCCATTGACGATCCCGATACGCCTCCAAGGGTTGGAACCGCGCTTTGTAGCGCATTTTCGGCGACTCATGAATCCAGTAGCCCAAATAGACATGGGATTTGTTCAGCCGCTTGGCCTCTTCAATCTGCCACAAAATGGCATAGGCGCCCAGCGAACGGGAAGTCAGGTCGGGATCGAAGAAGGTGTAGACCGCCGACAGCCCCTTGGGTTGATAGTCCACCACCGCCACCATGGCCAGATGCGCGCCGAGGCGGAATTCGATGAACAGGGTGTCGGACCAGGGGGAGTCGAGAAAGTCGAGAAACTGCTCGGGCTCCGGGTTATCCATGGGGCCATCGGTGTGGCGCACATGGATGTAACGCTGATACAGGGCGAACCATTCGTCGCGGAAACCGGGCTGTACGTGAATCGCCTTGAGGTCCGCATTGCGCTTGATCACGCGCTTGAATGAGCGGGTCATGCGGAAGCGATCCACCGGAATGCGCACCGAGACGCAGGCGTCGCACTGGGGGCAGTAGGGGCGATAGACGTGCTCGCTGGAGCGACGGAAACCGCGTTCGAGCAGATGCTCATACAGCGGCGATTCCATGGGCAGGCTGGGCTCCACAAACAGAATCGCCGATTGTCGATCTGTAAGATAATTGCAGGCGTGGGGCGGGGTCAGAAGAAGGTCTAACCGTTGTGCGCTGGAGTCGATGCGCGAAATGTCGCTCATAGGGTCGGTCTCTTCAAGCCAGGGCCTGTTAACACGATGCGGATTCAATGACGTCAGAAACGAACATCCGAATCGTGTAAACAGCCCCTACGATAACGCTGCGGCGTTGCGCCACCATCAGCGCTTGACCACAGTTTGCCACATCCGCCGTCTGGATGCGCCAATTTTGACGGCGTTGACGCGCAGCGGGGTTCTATTGTTCCGTTTCACCGGTGGTGCAGGCGATATAGGGCGGCTCGGCCACGCCGATATCGGGGTATTGAGCGATCACCCCCTCTGCGACCAGCTGATTGAGCACGTTTTGCAAACGCTCGGCGCTGTGGTCATCGCCTTTGCGTCCGAACAGTTTGCGGTAGAACATGGTGAAAGCGACAACCTGTCTGCGCTCCAATGACCCATTGGGCAGAAGCAGTTTCAGAATGCGCTCACGCATCTGTTCATCGGTAATTTGGTCACTCATCTGGACTCAATTTTTCACTCAAGAGGTTTTCCATAGGGGCCAAATGCGGGCGTTTTCGCTGTGATCAAAGCAGGCGAAAATCCCCTCTTTGACCGCTTGGGCTTGCTTTCGCGTCGCCAGGGCCGCAGAATTTTCCATTCTCCTACAATCCACAGACAAGGAAAAGCGGGGCGATGTTCAAAGGCACCACGATTCTCTCTGTTCGCCGTGGCGATCAGGTCGTTATGGGCGGCGATGGTCAGGTGTCGCTGGGCAACACCGTGGCCAAGGCCAACGCCCGCAAAGTGCGTCGCATGGGCCCGGAAGGCCGCGTACTGGCTGGGTTTGCCGGCTCCACCGCCGACGCTTTCACCCTGTTTGAGCTGTTTGAGGGCAAGCTCTCCAAACATGGCGGCAACCTCACCCGCGCCGCCGTGGAGCTGGCCAAGGAGTGGCGCACCGACCGCATGTTGCGGCGTCTGGAGGCGATGCTGGCGGTGGCCGATCGCGAAAGCAGCCTGCTCATCTCCGGCACCGGCGATGTGATCGAGCCCGAAGCGGGCATCATCGCCATCGGCTCCGGCGGTCCCTATGCGTTGGCGGCGGCGCGGGCGCTGCATCGGCATACGGAACTGAGCGCCCGCGAAGTGGTGGAGGGCGCGCTCAACATCGCCGCCGAAATCTGCGTCTACACCAATGGCAATCTGACCATTGAAGAGCTGTCGTCAGACGAGAATTGAAATCTGTGATGGAAGAGTCAAGAGGCTGGGGCTTCGCCCCAGACCCGACCAGGGCTTTGCCGGGCGCCCACCAGGGCAAATTGGGACAAACCCGATTTCCCTGGACCCTCGTTAGTTTGGCTGTGTGCTTACAAATAGTTTGGTGTGTGTTCAATGTGAGATAGCGACTATGAGAGCGCATCGTTTGCATTGATTAAATAGTATCTTTTCTCAAGAGCTTAGGGTCACATGTCTGAATTCACGCCCCGTGAGATCGTCTCCGAACTGGACCGCTTCATCATCGGTCAGGACGCCGCCAAACGCGCGGTGGCCATCGCCCTGCGCAACCGCTGGCGGCGCCAGCAGTTGAGCCCGGCGCTGCGCGAGGAGATCTACCCCAAGAACATTCTGATGATCGGCCCCACCGGCGTGGGCAAGACCGAGATCGCCCGCCGCCTGGCCAAACTGGCCAATGCGCCGTTCATCAAGGTGGAGGCGACCAAATTCACCGAGGTGGGTTATGTGGGGCGCGATGTGGAGTCCATCATCCGCGATTTGACCGACATGGCCATGAAGATGGCGGCGGAACAGGCCAAGCGTCAGGTGCGTCTGCGCGCCGAAGAGCTGGCCGAAGAGCGCGTGCTCGACGCCCTGCTGCCCAAACCGGCGGCCCAGGCTCCGCAGCACGACCCCAACAATCCCCTGGGCGCCTTCTTCGACGTAATGAACAACAGCGGCAATCAGTCCAGCCAACCGGCGCAACCGGAGAACGCCAACACCCGCCAAAAGCTGCGCAAACTGCTGCGCGAAGGCAAGTTGGACGAACGTGAAATCGAGATTGAAGTCAGCGATCAACGCAGCAGCGGACCCATTGAAGTGTTCTCCCCTCAGGGCATGGAGGGGATCAACATCCAGGAGATGCTGGGCGGTTTGATGGGCGGACGCACGCGCAAACGCAAAGTCACCGTAAGCGAAGCCCATGCGCTGTTGGTGGATGACGAAGCCGCCAAACTGCTGGATCAGGACAAGGTGCGTCAGGAGGCGGTGGCGCGGGTGGAGCAGTCGGGCATCGTGTTTTTGGATGAGATCGACAAGGTGTGCGCCCGCAGCGAGCAGATGCGCGGCGGCGGCGACGTCTCCCGTGAAGGAGTGCAACGCGATCTGCTGCCGCTGGTGGAGGGCACCACCGTCTCCACCAAGCACGGCATGGTCAAAACCGATCACATTCTGTTCATCGCCTCGGGCGCGTTCCAACTGGCCAAACCGTCGGATCTGCTGCCGGAGCTGCAGGGGCGTCTGCCCATTCGCGTGGAGCTGGAGAGTCTGGGCGCAGAAGAGTTCATTCGCATCCTCGGCGAGCCGGAAAACGCCCTGACCAAACAGTACGCTGCGCTGTTGGGGGTGGAGAATGTGACGCTGGAATTCACCGCCGACGGCGTTGAAGCGTTGGCGCAGACCGCTGCCCGGGTCAATGAAACCACCGAGAATATCGGCGCACGGCGGCTGCACACCATCATGGAGAAACTCCTCGACGAAGTCTCCTTCTACGCCCCGGATCGTCACGGGGATCAGGTCGTTATCAACGCCGATTACGTCAATCAGCAGTTGGGCGATCTGGCCGCCGATGAGGATCTCTCGCGCTTCATTCTGTAGCTTTGAACGGATGGATCATCATGCTCAACGCGTTTGTTGTCGTCATCGCTCTGTTGGCCCTGCCAGCCTCCGCTTCCGCCATGGAGCCCGCGTGGAAAACCTGTGACTCCTGCCATGGGGAGAACGGCTACTCCACCGATCCCAACACGCCCATCCTTGGCGGCATGAACGCCTATTACCTCAAAGACGCGCTGATGCAGTACATCCGCCTGCGCCGTCCCGACCCCGCGCAGGCACACGCGAAGTTGGATCGCAAAATCCTGCCGCAATTGGCCCAGCGCTATGCGGAGTTGCCTTGGAAGAGCGCGCCGATGGAGAAACAGGGCATCAATCCCCAGCGCGCCGCCGATGGCTACGGCATGATGGCCAAGTGCGAGCGCTGCCATAAAAACGGCGGCCAGGAGCAGTATGATGACAACCCGCGTCTGGCCGGACAGTGGCTGCCCTACCTGATCGGACGCATCAAGGCGTTCCACGCGCCCAACTCCACTCTGGAGCAACCGCATAAAATGCGCGAGTTCATGCAGGTGTGGTCAGCGGACGAAGTGGAGAGCATCGCCCATGGCTTCGCCTCCATGGCCTACCCGGAACTGGCGAATAAACTGCGCGAAACGCCCAAAGAGAAATCGCTGTTTGACAAGTTCAAGAGCATGTTTTGACGCCTTACTGGACGAAACCTGACCCATGCAGACAACTGACTTTTTGATTATTGGCGGCGGCGTGATCGGCGTCAGCCTCGCTCTGGAGGCCAAGCGCCGCCAACCCTCCGCCCGTGTGGTGCTGGCCGACAAGGAGCCGAAACTGGGGCTGCACGCCAGCGGCCGCAACAGCGGCGTGCTGCACGCCGGGTTCTACTACACCGCCGACAGCCTCAAGGCGCGCTTTACCCGCGATGGTTGCGCCGCCTGGACCGAGTACGCTCTGGAGCGGGGTCTGCGCATCAACCAATGCGGCAAACTGGTGGTGGCGCAGGAGGAGAGCGACCTGCCCGCCATGGACGAGCTGGAGCGGCGCGGCGCGGCCAATGGCGTGAAGCTGGAGCGCATGGACGTGCAGCAGGCCAAGGAGGTGGAGCCGCGCGTCAAAACCGTTGAGCGGGCGCTATTCTCTCCAGCCACGGCGTCGGTGGACCCGCGTGAGGCGCTGGCCTCCTTGGAGCAGGATGCGCGCGATGCTGGCGTTGAGTTCGTGGTCGATGCGCCGTGGCGCGGTCGCGATGGCGCGGCGGCGCGGGTGGGCAATGAGCAGTACGCCTATGGCTATCTGATCAACGCCGCCGGGCTCTACGCCGACCAGATCGCACGGGAGTACAATTTCTGTCAGGACCACGTGATTCTGCCCTTCAAAGGGCTCTATCTGTATGGCGATGAGCCAGTGGGGGCGCTACGCACCCACATCTACCCGGTGCCCAATCTGGCCAACCCGTTCCTGGGGGTGCACTTCACCCTCACCGCCGATGGCCATGTGAAAGTGGGTCCCACCGCCATTCCCGCCTTCTGGCGCGAGCACTATCAGGGCTTCAGCAACTTCAATTTCGGCGAAGCCATCGACATCGTCGGGCGCGAAATGGGGTTGTGGCTGCGCAATGAGTTCAACTTCCGCCGTCTGGCCCGCGAGGAGCTGGCCAAATATCGTCGCGGCCACATGGTGGCTTTGGCCTCAAAACTGCTTGAAGGGGTGGAGCCGAGCCAGTATCGGCGCTGGGGCAAACCGGGAATCCGCGCGCAGCTGTTTGATGTGAAGCAGCAAAAGCTGGAGATGGATTTCCGCTATGAGGGAGACACCGGCTCCTTCCACGTCCTCAACGCCGTCTCGCCCGGATTTACCTGCGCGCCGCCGTTTTCGCGCTATCTGTTCGACCAGATGGAGCGCCTGCGCGCGCTCTGAGTCGCCTTCGCCGCTGCTCTCTACGATCACGGCGCAGGTCTCAGACCCGCGCCGTGATGGGCGGACTGACCCGTCCGTCGGCCTGACCTGGTCCGTAGTGAGGAGTGGTTATGAACCGCAAACGAATCGCCTCTTTGGCGCTAAGCGCCGCTCTGTTGACGCTGAGCTTCGCCTCCACCGCCCACGCCATCCATCGCAAGGGGTGTGAATTTCCCCTCAAGGATGTGGAGGTGTGTTGGGAAGCCTCGGCGGAGATCGACGCGCCTATGTCGCCTTATCCCGAAGTGCATCTGTTTCCCGTTACCCAGCGGGGCATTGGCGAAGATGGCGTGTTGGTGGACTACACCCGCGCCCTTTATCGGCAGATTCTGCCCAGCAATCTAACCCAACGTCTGGTGCAGGAGTGGCGCCCCGCCTTCCATCTGGAAGAGGCGGTGGACATGACCCAGCAGGAGGGGTGGGAGACCGCATTGTGGATCGCCCCGCGCGTGCTGCGCAACAGCAGCGCCGGCACCCCCGGCGTGGTGGATTGGGACGCCTATCTGCTCACCGGCGAGGGCAAGCCCATGCGCACCATGCGCATTCGCGTCACCTCCAATCCCCATCGTGAGAAAAAAGACGTCGAGGCCGTCACCACTGTGGCCGGTCTCTCCCTGGCCGCTGGCAAGCTGTTCAGCAATCCGGCGGAGACTGCGTTGACCGCTTTCGCCGCCGCCGCCACCGCAGACGAAAAACCGCCCGAGGCCGGTTACTCCCTGGAGCTGATGACCGAGCTGGCCATGCGTCAGGTGCTGTTCCTGGCCCAGCACGATATTGAGGATCTCATCGCCGCGCCGCCGCCGCAGAAGAGCAACATCATCACCTCGCTGTTCAATCGTGACGAGCGCGCCGGTCAGCCCACGCCCCTCACCGCAGGCGATCCGCAACCGGCCCCGCCCGACCCCATCCAGCACATCGAACGTTGGTGGGAGCGGGTGATGCAGTAAGCCCGGTTCTCATTGGAATAGAAAAAGCCCTCCGTCACTCTGGCGGGGGGCTTTTTTTATAACAAATTCGTTGAACGGTTAAGATATTGGGGCTTCGCCCCAAACCCCAGCAGGGCTCTGCCCTGCACCCGCCAGGAGGCTAGCCTCCTGGACCTCCTGGACCACAATCTTCCGCGCAGAGTTTGCCGCTTTCTACTCGGCTTCTTGTTCTGCGCGCTCATCGTCGTCTGTTGAAAGACTTCGTTGCCCACATTGAGATATTGGGGCTTTGCCCCAAACCCCAGCAGGGCTTCGCCCTGCACCCACGAGGGCGCCGCCCTCGACCCGCCAGGAGGCCAGCCTCCTGGACCTCTTGGACCACAACCTTCCGCGCAGGGCTTGCCGCTTTCCACTCTGCCGTCCGTCCAGCGCGCTCATCGTTGTTTGATCAAGGCATTCGCTTTGATGTCGCGTTTGGCTATGTCATAAATGGGGAAGCCCCTTGCTTAATAAAGGACCATCTCCATGTCCATACCCCCTCGCGTCGCCGCTGCGCCGTTTCAAACCCCCGCCTATCTCTACGACGAGCGCACCATGCAGCAGCGCTGCGCCATGGTCGCCTCCCATCTGGGGGAGCATCTGCGTCTCTACTACGCCATCAAGGCCAATCCCTCTCTGGGCGTCCTGCGCGCGTTGCGCATGCATGTGGGCGGCGTGGATATCTCCTCGGGCATCGAGTTGGAGCGCGCGCTCAAAACCGGCTTCGACCCCGCCCATATGAGCTTTGCCGGACCTGGCAAGAGCGACGCCGAGCTGCGCGCCGCCGTGCTGGCGGGCGTCGGCGCCATCAGCGTGGAGTCCCTGGCCGAAGCCATGCGCCTGCAACGCATCGCTCGCGAGACCCACCGCAGCGCCAATATCCTACTGCGCCTGAACCCCGCCCAACCCTTCCCCGGCTTCGCCATCAAGATGGGCGGCAAACCGACGCCATTCGGCATTGAGGAGGCGCAGGCGCCCTTGGCGATTCAGCAGATATTGGATAGCCCGGGTTTGAATCTGCGCGGTTTTCACGTCTATGCCGGCACCCAGTGTCTACAACCGCAGACGTTGATCGATAATTTCGCCTATGCGCTGAAGATGATTGGCCAATTGGCGGCGGATTTTCATCTCTCCCCGGAGTTGATCAATTTCGGCGGCGGGTTGGGGGTGGCCTATCATGAAGGCCAACAGGAGTTGGACGCCGCCGAGGCGCTGCCCGCCATGTGTGATCTGTTCGAGCAGGCGCGCCAGTCGCCGCGTCTGGCGCAGTGTGAGGGCATCATTGAGTTGGGGCGCTATCTGATGGCGGAGGCGGGGTGGTATCTCACCACCGTCACCGACGTCAAACAAGCTCATGGGCAGACCTTCTGCGTCTGCGATGGCGGTATGCATCACTATTTGGCCGCCAGCGGCAATTTTGGTCAGGTGATTCGCAAGAACTATCGGGTGGCGAATCTGGACGCCGACGCCGAACGGGAGGTTGCCCGGGTGACCTTGGCTGGACCGCTCTGCACCACGTTGGATGTGCTGGCGCAGCAGGCGGAGTTGCCGGTTCCACGGGTGGGCGAACGGTTGGCGATTCTGCACGCGGGGGCATATGGATTGAGCGCCAGTCCGTTGCTGTTCCTGTCGCATAAAACGCCGTGGGAGTATCTGCTGGATAGTCAGGATGCGTTGCAGACATTGCGCGAACCGGTGGATCCTTCGGGATTGGGCGAGCTGGGATAACCTGGATTTCCGAAGGTTAAGCAATTAGTCTCTTGCTGCTGTTCGTATGGATTTGCTCAGTGGTGCGAATGCTTTCGATGGTTATAAGCGCGCACAAAGGTAAACTCACGAGGGTCCAGGGAAATCATTTCCCTGGCGGGTCCAGGGCGGCGCCCTGGCGGGTGTCGGGCAGAGCCCGACTGGGGTTTGGGGCGAAGCCCCAACATCTTTCATCACCCCTTATAAACTATAGAAAGAACACCTATGGATGCCGCCACTGTTGCAGAAGCTTTACGCGGGTACTTTGCCGGGTTTGGCGTGAAGATCGCCGATGATGGGGAGAACCTGTTTGATAATGGCGCGTTGGACTCCACCGGCGTGGTCGATCTGCTGGCGTTCCTGGAGGAGCGTTTTGAACTGGAGCTGGAGCCGGACTTGATCACTCAGGAGAATTTCCAGTCCATCACAGCGGTAACACGGTTGATCATGTCTAATTTTAGCTGAGATCCTATGCAAAATGAGCTTTGGTGAGCAGCGCATTTGATGCGCCCTCACCTAGCCAGTTCGCAACCAAACTCGCTCCCAAGGCCCCAACAAACTCCATCAGTGCTAACATCCACTTTAGAATCATAGGCTTCCCTCCTTCAAAATTTTGGTTAATGTTGATTATAAGATAGTTGTTGGCTATTAAAATCAACGGGACCAAAAGGAGGTGGAGGTTTACGAACCAACTGTTGGCTCTGCTTACCAAAGCTCACTTTACTTAATAGTATAAACCAAATTTCTCCTATTGTAAATACTATTCGGTTTATAATTATAATATATTTTATTTTTCATTGGTGCTTAAACTCCGTTGTTTGGCGAACACATAGCCTCCCTTGCCCTTTTCCTTCATGGCGTAGAGCGCGCCATCGGCCGCTTTGAGCAATTCGTCGCCGGTTTCGCCATCCTGTCCGTAGAACGCCACGCCAATGGACGTGCCGATACTGACTGAAAGATCTTCCACTGTATAAGGCGCAGCGATGCGCTCGACGATGAGCCCGGCCACCCGTCCTGCATGGTCGGCGCTATCGATCCCTTCCAGAATCACCACGAACTCATCACCGCCCAGACGCGCCACGCTATCGGTTTGCCGCACCACATTCTGGATGCGTTGCGCCGTCTCCACCAGCACCGCATCGCCTGTATGGTGGCCGTGAGTGTCGTTGACCCCTTTAAAGCCATCCAGATCCAAGACCAACAACGCCAACCCCTTGCCGCTGCGTTTGACGCGGCTGAAGGCGTCGGTGAGGATCTCATCCATGGCCAGCCGGTTCCATAGACCGGTTAGAGCGTCGGTGCGCGCCAGGTGCTGCACCTCATCGAGCATGCGCTGACGTTCGGCGTCGGCGTTGGCGTAACCGATCATGAGGAATCCCAGGGTCCAACCGGTGGTGGCCAGGGCGCCGATAAAGTAGGTGGTCGCATACACCGCGCCCGCATGTAGGTAGGGCGCGGCGTGATCCTGCAACAGAGTATAGAAGTTGCGCAGCAACAGATAGCCGCCAAATATGCCGAAGCTCAGAGAGGTGATGAAGTTGGGGGAGGTGAAATCGCCTTGAATGCGGCGCGCATGAATGAGGGTGAGCAGGAGAAATTGAATCACATAGGCGCTGGTGACAATGAGAATGCGCAGTTTGTAGTCAACTTGGATGTAGGTGGTCCTGTGCTGGTTCAGCGGAAACATGACAACCGTCTAAACCAAAATATCAGTTAGCTGTTCGCCTTTTCAGCCATTTTTTGGGATGGCTGAAAAGACTGCTTTTGGTGCGTCGTCCGACGCCGTTCTCTGGCCGCCTCAAGCTTTTGATCTCGTTCGGCCAGGATCTGCACATGCCGCCCTTCCAGGCGATCCTGTGGGGTGACGTAGTCGATGGCGCTATGGAGCCGCCGGGTGTTGTAATGCTCGACGTACTTTCCCACAACCCGCTGGGCATCTTCCAGCGATAATGGCGTCTGAGGCCGAATGCACTCACGCTTCAAACTACCGTGAAAACGCTCCAGCTTTCCGTTGCTCTGCGGATAGTAAGGCGAAGTCCTCACATGCGTCATGCCGGATTCCCGGATGAACGCCTTAAAATCGTTGGCAACGAACTGCGGCCCATTGTCTGAGATCAGCCGCGGCTTAGCTTCCGGATAGGCCTCCTGAGCTCGGAGCAGGACCACTTCAACCTCATCTTCCTTCATCGACTCACGAATCTCCCAGTGGAGGATAAACCTGCTACATCCATCCAGGACACTGCACAGATAGTAGAACGTCCCCTGGATATTCAGATAGGAGATGTCCACATGCCAGTGTTTATGCGGCTCCGAAGGCTGTTTGAACCCTGTGCCCTTCTGCGAGGGCGGTGGGCTCCAACGACGCATCAGCCCGGCAGTTCTGAGCACACGCAGCACTGAAGAGGGGCTGACCGCCACCACGCCTGCATCCAGCATCATGTAGGTCAGGCGCCGATAGCCCTCTGACGGATGTTCATGGAAAAAGGCGACAATCGCTTCCCTTTCCCAATCGTCCAGCCAAAAATCTCGGGGAATACGGCCATTGTGGTCGTTAACCATTCCATAGCGCTTGCGCCATGAATAGAACTTGCCCCTTTGCACGCCTATCCAGTTGATAATTCGGCTCGTGTCGATTTCGCTCTTGTCTGACCAAAACGCCACGAAATCCACCACCGAATCCCGTATGTCCGGCTCCACCCAGCAGCCGTTCAGCTCACCCCAAGACTTTTTTTAGCGCAACATGCGCCTCAAGAAGCTCGGACATAACTTCATTTTTGGTTGCCAACTTCGCTTCTAGTTCGGCAATCTGTCGGTCACAAGCCTTTTGGCCGCGTTTGTCAGACAAGGCCGCTTCGCCGTTCTCAAACAAAGCCTTTTGCCAGCGATAGTACTGGCTGGGCTGAATGCCCGCCTCGTCACACAGATCCGAGAGAACCACCTTCTCGACCAGGTGACGGCGCACATAGCCTACCTTCTGCTCAGCCGTAAATCTCCGCTTCTTCCGTTCCATACAAACCTCCGCTTATTATCTACACATTATAAACGGCTTGTTTGTCATTTTCCAACTGAACCGAAACAGTCCAGATCAGCCCCAGAGCGGTAAGGACGGTGAGGAGAATCTCCAGTTTGCGGTCCGGCGGCTGCTCCAGCATGCGCCGGGAGCCGCGCAGGAGCAGGAATCCGCCCGCCACACCGATGAGATTGCCCATGACGATGGAGATAAACTCTGGAATCGCGCCGCGCAGCGCCACCAGAAAGATGGCGGCGGCATAGGCGCCATTGGCCAGCGCTTAGAGGCCGATGCTGCGCAGACTGCGGCGTTTGAGCCAGAAGAGAAACAGCACCAGCGCATGGGTGAGAAACACCGCCGCGCAGATGATGGATATGGAGCGAATATCCAGGGGCATGCCGCTTCTCTTGAAACAATATAGCGAGTCAAAACCAAAACTGCACAGAACGGCTAATGTTTGCGTGACGGAGATTGAACTTGCGCTGACTATTGGCCGCCGACCAGTCGGCGGCGGGTCTGGAGACCGCGCTTCCAGCGGCCAATGGTATGCAATCTAGGCGGAGCCCACGATTTGGCAGGAATGCCAAATCGGACTCGCGCAGCGAGCCCAAAGGGTGAGGACCAGGGATGGTCCAAATCACGGTTTGGATTTTGACCTTAGGAGCTCGAGGGCGAAGCCCTCGATATCTTTCATGACCAATACCCAAACTGTCCGATTCTGATTTCAACTGACAGTAGATGACGACCCATTCAGCTATCCCGCCCAGCCGGGGAACAGCCCCTTGAAGCCATTGGCCATGATCTGCGCCGCCACCGCCGCCAGCAGCAGACCAAAAATGCGATTGAGAATATTCAGGCCGATCACCCCCAGCGCCCGACCAATAATGCTGGCAAAACGCAGAAACAGCCAGACTATTGCGCATACGATGAGGATGCACAGTATGATTAATGTCGCATGTAACGCCCCCTCGCCGCGCTGCATCTGAATGATGGCGCTGCTGATGGCGCCGGGTCCGGCCAGCAGCGGCAGGCCGATGGGCACGGCGCCCACGGCGGACTTCTGTTGCGCCTCGTCCAGCTCCTCCCGGGTGTGTTGGGTCATGCTTAGTTTGGCGTTGAGCATGGAGAGCGCAATCAGTAGCAGCACGATGCCGCCGCCCACGCGAAACGCATCCAGCGATGTGCCCAACAGCGTCAGAATCCATTCGCCGGAGAACGCGGCAATGGTCAATGTGCTGAACACCGTCGTCACCGCAATAAAGGCGGTTTTGGCTTTGCTGCGTTCCGTCTCTCCATGGGTTAGTGAGAGGAAAATCGGAATCGCTGCAAACGGCGCTAAAATCGCCAACAGGGAGATGATAAAGCGCGTGTATTCGGTCCAGTTTTCCATCCCTGCATTCCACGCAATAAGCTTTTTGTATCAGGCAGACAGAGGGTTATCCGTCTGTTGGCCGCCATTTTTGGTTTTGTGACGACGCCGAGCAAGCATGTTTAACATTTCGATGAAGGCTGAAAACGCCATGGCGGTGTAAATGTACCCTTTGGGTACGTGAACGCCAAACCCTTCGGCAATCAACAATGCGCCGATCATCAACAGAAATCCCAGCGCCAACATGACGATGGTGGGATTACGCTCAATGAAACGCGCCAACGGATCCGCCGCCAGCAGCATGATGCCAACGGCGATCACCACAGCGGTCATCATCACGGGAATCTGTGTGGTCATACCCACCGCAGTGATAATGCTGTCGATGGAAAACACCAAGTCCAACAGGATGATTTGACCGATAATGGCGCCAAAGCTTACGCTTTTTGTCTGCCGATCAAACAGCGTGGGCGTGGGTTCCGGATCCACAGTGTGATGGATCTCCGCCGTGGCTTTCCAAACCAGAAACAACCCGCCTGTTATGAGGATCAGATCGCGCCAGGAGATTTCATGACCGAAAAGAACAACTAGCGGTTGCGTCAATTGAACGATCATCGCCACAACGCTGAGCAGCAGCAGACGCAGTAACAACGCCAGTCCAATGCCAATGCGGCGCCCTAATGCGCGTTGATGCTCTGGCAGTTTATTGGTGACGATGGCGACAAAAACCAAATTGTCGATCCCCAGCACCACCTCCATAACCACCAATGTGATCAAAGCCATCCATACAGTGGGATCAAAAATCAATGCAGTGAGCGATTCCATTCTATTCTTTCAATAAATTATTTGACGTTTGTTTCGCCTAGCCCTTCGCCAAGCGACAGATGCTTGGCGGCCATGCGTTGGGCGCGGGCGGCCCGGCTGGTGAAGACAATCCGCGCCATCTGCGGTTGCGCATGGAGCAGATCAACCAAATGCGCCTCCCCCGTTTCGGAGAGCAGGGCGCCGGGTTCATCCAGCAGCAGCAGCGCCGGTTGCATGGCCAGGGCGGCGGCGAACATCACCCAATAGGCTTGCCCGTGGGAGAGCCGCTCCAATGGCGCGCGCCACAGGGATTGCGGCAGTGGCGTCTGCTGCAACGCTTGGGTGACGCGCTGTTTGAGCGCTTCGCTCTCCACCCCTTGCGCCAGCACGCCCATGGCGACCTCACGCCAAGGATCGTGGGCGATGAACTGCTCCCACGGTTGGCTGAAGACGACGCCTAAGCGTCGCGCACGGATAGGTTCCGCGATGCTGGCGATGGGACGGCCATCAAGCAGGATCTCCCCGGCGCTGGGCGTCTCCAATCCCGCCAACAGACGCAGCAGATGGCTCTTGCCGCCCCCTTCGGGCGCGGTGATGGCGAGGCTTTCGCCGGGATTCAGTTCAAAGCTTACGCCCTGGAATAGCGCGCCGTTGCCATACTCGGCATGGGCGCTCAGATTGCGCACTGTGATCAGCGAGATATTTGGTATGTGAGTCATAAGATGGTGGCTATGAACCAGTTTGAGAACATGTACAAAACTGAGTGAGTGCACAAAGTAAAACTAACGGGGGTGCAGGGGAATCATTCCCCTGCCGGGTCGAGGGCAGAGCCCTCGTTGGTCCAGGGCAAAGCCCTGGTCGGGGTCTGGGGCGAAGCCCCAGTCTCTTTTATCATCCAATTGAATTTTCAGGCGCCGCCTGCGCCAAGGCGGCGGCGCGATCGATTTTACCATTGGCGGTCAGAGGAAAGCGCGTTAACGCGACGATCTCATCGGGAACCAGATAGAAAGGCGCGCGCTGCTGACACTGACGCCGCAGGATCGGCGGCGTCAGGGCGGCGTCGCTCAACGTAACCACGGCGCGTACGCCATAGTCGGCGCCCATATCGAATGCTCCCGCCACGGCGCCGGTGACGCCATCGATCTCCAATAGCAGCCGCTCCACCTCTTCGGGACTGACGCGATAGCCTTTGGTCTTGATCATCTGGTCGCGGCGGCCATGGAAGTAGAGCAACCCTTCGGCATCGCGATGCACCAAATCGCCGGAGTAGACCGCCTGCTCCAGATGGGCGTTGGCGGCGTCCAATCCCGGCGCCGGGCGGAACACCTCGGCGCTCTTGGCCGGATTGTTCCAGTACCCTTTGCTGATCAGCGCGCCGCGATGCACCAGCTCCCCCTCCTCGCCCACGTCGCATGCCGAGCCATCCGGGCGCACCACCTGAATCTCCACTTCGGGAATCGCCCGCCCCATGGAGTCGGGATGGCGCGCCAACTCCTCCGGTGGCAGATAGGTGGAGCGGAACGCTTCGGTGAGTCCGTACATCAGGTAGATGCGTGTCGGCGGCGCGAACAGAGCGCGCAACTTCTCCACCATGGGAACCGGCACGCGCCCGCCGCTATTGGTGACTGCGCGCACGCTGGTGAGATCGCGCCCATGCTCGGCTTTGACCAGTTTGGGGTCCAACAGACGGCTCCACACCGGCGGCATGCCCGCCACCACCGTCAGACGCTCCTGTTCGATCTGCTTGAGCAGCTCATTGGGCAGGGCGAAGCGATGAACAAAATAGGCCGAGCCGGTATGTGCGGCGTTGAGCCACTGATTGAGGCCATAGTCGAAATTGAGCGGCAGCAGCCCCAGGATGCGTTCGTCATCGCCCAGTTGGGTGTAGCCACTGACGATGCGCGCGCCATCCAGGGCGTTCTGGTGGCTGATGACAATGCCTTTGGGCAGGCCGGTGGAGCCGGAAGTGTAGATGATGTGGGCGGTGTCCGCCGGGATGCCGGGGGCGCGGCGCTCCTCTGCGGCATCAGTGGCGCTTAAGCACAGACCGCTAAGCGCAGCGTCATCGGGCAGAGCGTCCACATCACACAGCAGCACGCGCTCGGCGCCACGCGCTTTGAGCGCCGCGCCATGCTGTTGCAGTCGCTTGGCGTCGGTGATCAGCACTTCAATGGCGCAGTCGGCGACGATGTGCTCCGCCTGGGCGATCTTCAGCCCCTCATTGAGCATCACGGTGACGCCGCCCAGTAGCTGCGGCGCATAGAAGCCCGCCGCCTGCTCAATCCCCTTATCCAGCCACACCCCCACCCGTTGGCCGCGCGTCACGCCCAGTTCGCGCAATCCCGCCGCCATGCGCATCACCAGTATATGCAGCTGCCGCCAGCTAAGACGGCGCGCGCCATCGGCAATGGCCAGATGGTCGGGACGGGTTTCGGCGGTGCGGCGCAGCAGATCAGGCAGCATGGCGTCTTTTCTATAGTTACAGGAAGCTAGAATCGGACATTTCATGAACGGGGAAATGGAAGATATCGAGGGCTACGCTCTCGAGCTCCCAACTTCTATAGCAATTCAAACTGAGAATCGGACATGCTCGGCTTTTGGATAATGAAAGATATCGAGGGCTACGCCCTCGAGCTCCCAACAACCAAACCGTGGGGCTCAGCCCCACACCCCGCTGGGGTCGCAGACCCCAGACCCCGCCGCCGACCAGTCGGCGGCCAATCAGTCAGCGTGAGTTTCACCTGCGTCACGCAAACATTGGACGTTCTGTGCAGTTTTGGTTTTGACTCACTATATCCAATGGGCGGTTGCAGATTTGCCTCGTGAGTATGCGGCAATTTTCAGTCGCGCAAAAGGCGTCGTTCGTTACGCCGGATTGGTGGCGATGATCAGATGATCATGATGTTGATAAATGAATGAATTGGGCCGGATATTCCGAATAAGCGGGACTTTTCTTGCACCAAACAGGGACTTTTTCCCAATGGTTTATCTATTCGCAACACATTGAAAACGATAAATATTTTTGCGTTTTGCAGGGAAAAAATCCTCAAGAGAGCGGATTTGGCGGACGATAAACATTGTGAACGAGAAATGATCCACTGGACCGATATGGAGGATCAAGTCATGCAAGCCGTAATGCAAGCCGTGCAATCCGCTGTTTCGCGCAATGGGCGCGCTCACCCTGTTCTTTCGGGGAAGGGTCGAGGCGCTGATTATTCGGTTGGCGGGCGTTCCATTGAGGAGACCGTGACTATGCGGGCTCCGGAGCGTGTAGGGCGGGCCATCGAGGAGAAGGTGGCCGAAGCGTTGAACCATATGCCCGCATCTGGGCAGGAACAACGTGAGTTGGTGGCGCGATTCAGTCTCGCCTCCAGCAAGCTGGGCGAACTGTACGTGTAAGGAGTCACACGCGCAGTTAGCCAGTCCTTCGGCGCATTGACGCGCCGACCCTCGGGAAGTTGGGACGGACAAGTCGCATTGATGAGAGAGAACGGATCCGGGATAGGATCTTCAAACGCTGCGCCAGGACGGATAGCGGCGTTCGGACCGCCAAGCGAGCGCACTGTGCTCGATCGGCATTCCAGATGTGAGATTTCCGCCAGTTTTCAGCCGCTGACCCCATTGGTCAGCGGCTCTTTTTTTTATATGGCGCACCGAACCCTGTTACAGAGTGCGCCAAAATCATCACATTCCCTGGCCAGACGGGGTGGTTACCCCTTACCGTTGCCGGTGTTCACTTTATTGAGCAGAATCTGGCTGGCCTTGAAGGTCACCACCTTGCGCGCGGAGATCTCCACTTCATCACCGGTCTTGGGGTTGCGGCCTTGACGCGGGCGCTTGGCGCGCATGTTAAAATTGCCAAATCCGGAGATTTTCACCGGATCGCCATCCTCCAGGGAGGTGCGAATGGCTTCGAAGACGCCTTCGACAATGTCGGCGGATTCCTTCTTGGAAACGCCGATGCGCTGATAGACCGATTGTACGATGTCCGCTTTTGTCATGGTCACGAGAGTCTCTCCCATGGATTGAGTTATTTGCAATTTCAATTGGTTGCAAATTCCAATTAAGTGATTTGCCCGGAAAATCCAGGCGTTCAAAACGACACAAAACAGCCCGCCCGGCGGTGAGAGCTTGAATTGCCCCTGAAAGCGCGCCTATTTTCTGTATCTTAAGAAATATCATTCGCTATTTTGTACACTAGGACGACTGAACCGGCGTGTCAACGCCAACTTGCCGTTTCCAATGGAGAAAATGGATGAATCGATCCCTAGAGCTGTTTTCCGCCGCCGCCCGTGTGATCCCTGGAGGGGTGAACAGCCCGGTGCGCGCATTCAAAGGCGTGGGGGGATCGCCCCGTTTTATCGCCGAAGCCAGCGGCGCGTTTGTCACCGATGTGGATGGCAAACGCTATATCGATTATGTGGGCTCCTGGGGTCCGATGATCCTGGGCCATGCGCCGCAATCGGTGATCGCCGCTGTGCAGCAGGCCGCCGCCAAGGGCACCTCCTATGGCGCGCCCACCGAGGCGGAGATTCAACTGGCGGAAAAGATTATTGAACTGGTCCCCTCCATCGAGATGGTGCGGCTGGTCAACTCCGGCACCGAGGCGACCATGAGCGCGCTGCGTCTGGCTCGCGCGGCCACCGGACGTGACGCCATCGTCAAGTTCGAGGGGTGCTATCACGGCCATGCCGACGCCCTGTTGGTGGCGGCAGGCTCCGGCGCAGCCACCTTTGGCGTGCCCTCCTCCCCCGGCGTGCCGGAAGGGGCGGCCAAGGATACGTTGACGCTGCCATATAACGATATCGACGCGCTCAAGGCGCTGTTCGCCCAGCGCGGCGGCGAGATCGCCGCCATTATTGTTGAGCCGGTGGCGGGCAATATGGGCTGCGTGTTGCCGCAACCGGGTTTCCTGCAGGCGCTGCGCGAGGTGTGTGACCAATCCGGCGCGTTGTTGATTCTCGATGAGGTGATGACCGGTTTCCGCGTGGCCCTGGGCGGCGCGCAGGCGTTGTATGACATCAAGCCGGATCTGACCACTCTGGGCAAGGTGATCGGCGGCGGTCTGCCGGTGGGTGCTTATGGCGGTCGACGCGATATCATGGAGCAGATCTCCCCCGCCGGTCCGGTGTATCAGGCCGGCACGTTGTCGGGCAATCCGCTGGCCACGGCGGCGGGTCTGGCCACGCTGGAGGCGATTTCACAGCCGGGCTTCTATGATCCTATTGTCGCCCGCTGCGCGCAGTTGGTTGAAGGTATCGGCCAGCGTTTGGACGCGGCGGGAATTCCCCATTTGGGGTATCATGTGGGCACCATGTTCGGTCTGTTCTTCACCGAGCAGAGCGCTGTGCGCAACTTCTCCGAGGCGGCCAAGGCGGACCATGAGCGGTTCAAAACCTGGTTCCATGGTATGCTGGATGAGGGCGTCTATCTGGCGCCCAGCGGCTATGAAGCGGGCTTTGTCTCCGCCGTGCATGATGATGACCTGATTGAACAGACCCTGGCGGCTGCGGAACGGGTGGCCAAAACGCTGTAACGAATCGAGCCGATGGTGGACAACAGGCGAGCGATCAGCAATCGCGCCACCTGCGTGTGGATGGCGCTGGCGACTTTTGTGTGGCTGTGGACTGCGCCCGCGTGGGGGCAGAGCGCTGACGACGCGGCGTTGACGCAGAAGTTGGCGCAGCTCCAACGCGCCATCCCCATGGCCATGGATGTGCAGAACGCGGCGCTGGCGGTGGATTGGGCGCAACTGCAGTGGGAGATCGCCCAGTGGCGCGTCTCCCAGGCGCAACTGCAGGGCGATGACGCCGCTGTGACCCGTTTTCGCGCGCAAGCGCACAAGGCGCAGCAGGCGTTGCAGCAGTCGCAACGCTGGGCCGATGCGCTCTCGCAACGCTTCGCTGTGAGTGAGCAGGTGCGCGCCCGTGGGCGTGTGATGGCGTTTGATGACGCCGCTTTGGCGGAGGACGCCCCACCCACGGTGACCACGCCATCCATGATGTTGCTGCCCAAGGATGACGCGGATTTGGCCGATGTGTGGGTGATGCGGGCGCGGGAGATGACGCGTCTGTTCCAGGCCAATTTGCGGCAGTGGAATCTGGCCCGTTCGCATTTGACCACCGAGCTGCAAGCGTTTGATGTCACATCACTCAATCCTGAACAGGCGGATCAGCGTCTGGCGCGCCTGAGTCAGTGGACCAGTCAGCTCTCCATGCAGCGTCTGTTGTTGCGCAAACAGCAGCAACTGGTGGCGCAGCAGCGGCGTATGATGGGGGGGCTCTCCGCACAATTGGTGAGTCAGGGTTTGCGCAACGACACACAGCAGAACAGAACCCAAAACAAGCAGTTGCAGAATAAAGTGGATCGCGCGCGGCGTCTTTTGGATACGCTCTATAACGGCCACAGGATGCATCTGCTGGCGCTCAGTGGACAGATTGCGCAGATCGCACAGACACGCGCGCAGATTGTGCAATCGGCGCAGCGCGGCGCGATGCATCATACCCGCGCCCAGTGGCGCTGGCCGCGTTCGATGGAGCAGTGGACGCAGTGGGGAGCGCAATTGCGCTCCACCGTCGCCACTCTGCCCCATCGCGTTATGCAGAGTGCGCGCAACTGGGCCAAAGGGTGGATCAACGGCGGCGTGGGTTTGAGTCTGGGCGTGCTGTTTCTGCTGCTGGCGTGGGTGGCGGTGTGGGAGGCGGTGCGTCAGTTTGGACTGCGGATTCCACACCTGCGCGGGTATAGGGGACGACGTTGGTTTGTGGATCTCCTGGGCCACGCCTTTCAACGTCTGGCGCAGCGGCACTTCCGCTTCTGGAGCGCCTGGGGCGTCATTCTGTTCATCCTCTACTTTCCGGCGCCTCAAAACCCGATTCTCACCGTGATGTTGTGGTTTGCCGTGGTGTGGAGCGCCGCGCGGGTGTTGGGCGACCCCTTCCTGTTCCCGGATTTCATTCCGCACAGCGGTTGGATCGCCCTGGTCGCCGTGGGCGGCGCCCTGTTCGGTTTGGCTATGAGCGATCTGTTGCCGGTGGCGTGGGCGGCTCCGCTGGAGCGTCTGGCGGGTGCGGGCGCGTTATTGGCTCTGATTCCCCTGGCGCGCCGCGCATTGGCGACGTTTGCCCCCTCCGCATCTTCCGCTGCCGTGCAGGGATTGGCGGCGGGCGTATTCACGCTATTGGCGTTGGCCATGATGTTTGAACCGGAGATGATCTGGCGCGATCTGCGCGAACTGGTTCCGCTGTTTGCCCTGCTGATTGCGGGCTGGCGTCTGTTTATCGGTGTGTGGCGCGATGTGTGGGTTTGGGCGCTGCGTCGCTACGTTTGGAGTGTGGATTCTGGCGTGAGCTGTCCCGTCTATCTGCGCGGAGCGCGCATTTGGGGCGAACGCTTGAGTACTGTGGTGACGGCGGCGTTGCTCTACTTCTCATCGCTGGGCGATGGCGCGCGTTATCTCATCACCCGTTTGATGTCGTGATGTAGCCTTGGAAACGTCCGATAGAGTTTTGCAATCTATTTGATTAAGCGCAGGTTTGGTTTGCCGCGTTGGGGGGGATCGCTGGGCGGACCATCGCCATCGGGGGGCGTCGGCGATTTTTCGTCTGCGGTGGAATCGGGCGCAGCGGGCGTGGCGCCGTCGATGACGCGAAATGCGGGACGCGGTTCCGGCGCAGGCGTGGGGGTCGGCTCTTCGCTGGCTTTCTTGGCGCTCTGCACCGCCTTCTGACGCGCCTCTTCGGGCATGTCGATGCCTTTGTTCTGCAACGAGTGAGAGAGCCAGTAGCTCTGGCGGATCTCATCGGGCATCGATTCGGGCCACAACATGCCGTGGCCGGTATCGGGATTGAAGGCGCCCCACAGCGCGTCATAGGGGATGATGCAGTAGTGCGGAATACCGCCAAAACGCAACTCCGATTCCACCCCATCGGGACCGATGTGAATCGGCTGCGGCATGTTGCGGTTGAGCACCAGACGCAGCCCGGGATCGTTATGAAAACGGCTCGGCGTCTCCACCCCGGCGCGGGTGGCGTCCAAGCACAGCATGACCCGCCCCTCCTCTTCAAGCAGATAACGGATCACATCGGGTTTATCGGGTTGTTCCATGGCGTCCATGGCGGCTACTCTAGCACAGGATATCGCCCCGTGGGCAAGGTTGCCTGAACGCAATCAGCCAACCAAATTTCAGTAAACCCGTGAATGGAAAGGAGCGCTCGGCATGGCTGCATCCAAAGAGTACAACGCCACTTTGGTTCAACGGGTGGACATTACCCCGCATTTGGCGATCTTTCGCGTCAAACCCGATGATGGGGATTTCGCCTTCACCGCCGGGCAATTCGCCGTGCTGGGGATGAAATACAACGCACCGCGCGCCGCCGACTCTGATGAGGAGGAGCCGGTGGATGAGGCCAAGGCCGAGCGCTTGATTCGCCGCGCCTACTCCATCAGCTCCGGCAGTCATGAGAATGAGTTCCTGGAGTTCTATATCTCCATGGTGCAGAGCGGCCAACTCACGCCGCGTCTGTTTGCTTTGCAGCCGGGTGATCGTCTGTGGCTGGGTCCCAAAGCCAGCGGCATGTTCACCCTGGATCAGACCCCGCCGGGCAAATCGATTCTGATGATCGCCACCGGCACCGGTTTGGCGCCCTACATCAGCATGGTGCGCACCATGGCCATGGGCGTGGGGTGTCCGGCCTCCCAGTTGGCCATTGTTCACGGCGCCAGCTATTCGTGGGATCTGGGCTATCGCAACGAATTGCAGTCGTTGGCGGAGAAGTGCCCCAATTTCCACTATGCGCCCATCATCTCGCGCCCGGAGAAGGACCCAGACTGGAGCGGACGCACCGGGCGGTTGAACACCTGGTTTGAGGATCCAGAGAAATTGCGTGAAGTGGCGCAGTTACCGCTGGATCCCAGTCAGACCCACATCTTCCTGTGTGGTAATCCCGGCATGGTGGAGAGCGCCGAAGCGGTGTTCACTCAGCAATATGGCTACGTCAAGAGCAGCGCTAAGGAGTCCGGTTCACTGCATTTGGAGAAGTATTGGTAAGCTGAGATTGGAAGTGACAGTCAGTCAAATTCAAAATTAGCCATTGGTGATTTTGGCGATGGAAGATATCGAGGGCTTCGCCCTCGAGCTCCCAACTTCTACACCGTGGGCTCCGCCCTGGATTGCACACCATTGGCGCTGGGGGCGCGGCCCCCAGACGATTCGGCAGGATTGCCGAATCGGACTCGCGTAAGCGAGCCCGTAGGGTGAGGGCCATGGATGGCCCGAATCACCCCGCCGCCGACTGGTCGGCGGCCAATATAGTAAGTCAAACCGAGAATCGGACATGTTCGGGTTTTGGATAATGAAAGATATCGAGGGCTTTGCCCTCGAGCTCCCAACAACCAAACCGTGGGGCGCCGCCCCACACCCCGCTGGGGGCGCGGCCCCCAGGCCCCGCCGCCGACCAGTCGGCGGCCAATAGTCAGCGCAAGCTCAATCTACGTCACGCAAACATTTTGTAAACCGCGCCATCAGCTCCACATGGCCGGTTTGCGGGAACATCTCCAGCGGAATCGCCTCCTCCAGCGTATAGCCCCCCCCTATCAGCGTGCGCGCATCCCGCGCAAACGCCGCCGGATCGCACGCAATCCAGATCAACCGCTCCGGCCCAGCCTCGACCAAGCGCTGCGCAATCAACGTCGCTCCATCGCGCGGCGGATCGCACACAATCAGATCCCACTCGTCCAGCTTCATGCCAGACACCCGCTGCGCATTGAACAGATCCGCCTCTTCAAAGCGCGCATTGGTCAGATTCAGCGCCCGCGCGTTCTCCTTGCCCCGCGCCACCGCCGGGGCGTAGCTCTCCAACCCCAACACCTGCTCGAACTGCTGCGCCAGCGGCAGGGTGAAGTTGCCCAATCCACAGAACAGATCCAATGCGCGTTTGCCGCGTCCCGCCCACTCCATGGCTTTGGCCACCATCCAACGATTCACCGCCGGGTTGGCCTGGGTGAAGTCGCCGGGCTGGAACGTCAGCTGCAGATCCGTTACCCCATAACGCAATGGGCGGTGGTTGATCAGCGCCTGCATCCCCTCTTTGCGCCCCGTCTGTAACCACAATTGCGCAATTCCCGTGCGCTCGGCGAACCGCTCCAGCGCGGCGCGATCGCGTCCATTGGGCGTGCGCAGCACATGCAGAATCACCGCAACCTCATCGGCGCCGTCGCCGCACGTCAGGTCTGCCTGAGGCAGACGTTCGCGCAAGGAGAGTTCGCCAATCAGTCGCCGCAGAGGGTCGATGAGCGCAAACAGCTTTGGATCCAGCACCGGACACTGTTTGAGATCGGTCACCCGGTGGCTGTTGGGGGCGAAAAAACCCACCAATGCGCGGTCGCGCACCCAGCGGATTTTGAGACTGGCGCGACAGCGATAGCCGGTGGCGGGTGAAGCGATGCAGGTTTGCTCAACACACGCTTCGGCCTGATCCCGCGCCACGCCGCCGATGCGGGTGAGCGGGTCGATCACATATTGCCGTTTGGCGTCGTGCTGGGTGGTTTCATCCAGATGCTGCATCTGGCAGCCGCCACAGGCGCCGTAGTGACGACAGAGCGGCTCGACGCGATGGGGGCCCGGCTCGCGCAATGTGACCAGTTCACCGATGGCGTGGCGCTTTTTGATGGTGACCAGACGCGCATCGATGACGTCGCCGGGCGTGGTGTAGGGGATAAACACCACCCGGCCATCATGAAATGTCAGTCCGCGTCCGCCATCGGCCAGACGTTCGATGGTCAAGGGGATGGTGGGTTGCGGCTGAGAGGGGGAGTTTGTTGGCTTCATGCTGCGGAATGTATCATATCCCGCTGCTGATGAACCGATAGAAAGAGAGAGGCTCTCTGTGCATTGAATTTTTTGTTGGTGATCGTCGCTTTCGAAATCATGCGCACCCAAAACCACGCAGAACGACCAATGTTTGCGTGATACAGGTTGAGCTTGCGCTGACTATTGGCCGCCGACAGGTCGGCGGCGGGGTCTGGGGGCAGCGCCCCCAGCGGGGTTTGGGGCAGCGCCCCAAGGTTTGGTCGTTGGGAGCTCGAGGGCGGAGCCCTCGATATCTTCCAGCGCCCATATGTTCAGTTCTAAATGCTAGTGACGATATCTTCTGTTTCCCCATGAATGAAACGTCTGATTTTGGCTTCTTGTGACTCCGTAACGCCATGATCCCTTTTGATCCCTTCTCCCAGGCCCCCACGGTGCTGTTTTGGCTGTTTGTCATGGCCACGCTGGTGCTGTTTGTGATCGCGGTCACCCGGGATTACACCCACTTCTTCTTCCGCCGCGCCGAACGCATTGAGCGACTCAAACGCGGACTGCCGCCCGAATCCAAAAAAACCACCGGCTTTACCTGTTTGCGCGGCAACGCCAAGGAGGGCTTCAGCGTGGTGCGCTTCGCCAATGGCAATGTCTATCGCGGTTACTACCACAAGGGACGCAAACATGGTCAGGGGCTGTTCATCTGGCGCGATGGGCGGCGTTATGAAGGGGAGTGGCGCAACGGGCGCATGAATGGCGTCGGCGTGATGTCTTTTCCCTTAGGCAGTCGCTATGTAGGTCAGTTTGTTAACGATAAAAAGCAGGGCAGCGGCGTCTATCACTGGGCCAATGGCGGCGTTTATGAGGGAGAGTTTCACAATAATCTGCGCCATGGATTGGGCGTTTATGTCTCACCAGAGGGCAAACGCTTTGCAGGCATATGGCGTGATGACGCCTGGGTGGGGCGTCAATCCGAGCGTTTGGTAAAATGATTGACCATGCAGTGATGCAACGGTTTTGTTTTGCTGAATAAGCGCTTATAATCTGCGTAAATAGGATGTGATTGAAACCCACAATTTTGTTAATTAATTGTTAATATTTTTTGGTGTTCGCGTATTTACGCGAACGTCAATCTAGTCCTATGGAGAGCGCCCATCCATGAGCAGCGGCCTCAATCACGAAGCGGAAGAGCCGTTTGACGACTCCATTCGCGTGCTGCTGGTGGATGACCAGGAGAGCACGGCGGTGGGGTTGCGCCGTATGATCGGCGGTCTGGTGGGGCTGCAGATTGAGTACTGCGCCGACCCGCTGCAAGCGGTTGCGCGCATTCAGGCGTTTCAGCCCACGGTCATTCTGCTGGATATTCAGATGGCCCGGCAGGACGGCATCACCCTGCTGATCAAACTGCGCGGCCAGCAGCGCACATCGCACATTCCCATCATCATGCTGTCGGTGGAGGACAATCCCGACACCAAGGCGCAGGCGTTCGCCATGGGCGCCAACGACTATCTGGTCAAACTCCCCGCCTCCAGCGAACTGCTGGCGCGTCTGCAACACCACTCCAACGCCTATATCAACTACTGCCGCCATGAGCGCAGTCAGGCCAAGTTGAGCGCCCAGAGCGCGCAGATTCGCGCCATTGTGGACTCGGCTTTGGACGCTATCGTGTTGTTGGATGAAGAGGGCGGGATTCAACGCGCCAATCCCGCCGCCGCCACGCTGTTTGAACTCTCCCTGAGTCAGTTGCAGGAGATGTCGTTTGCGCAACTGGTGACGCTGCCCGGCGTGGAGTCGGATCACTTCTCCGACCGTATTCAATCCCTGATCAGCCGTCACAACGAGTGCTTGGGCATTCGCGCCAATGGCTCGTTTACACTGGAGGCCTCTATCTCCCCCATGCGCTTGATAGGGCGCAACCACTATGCGGCGCACCTGCGCGACATCACGCTGCGCAAAAGCCAGGAGGCGCAGATTCTCGCCTTCAATCGCACCCTGGAGGATCAAGTCAGAACACGCACCCAGGAGTTGCAGACTATCAACACGCGTTTGGAGTATGAGATCGAAGCGCGGCGCGCGGCGCAACAGCAGGAGCATCGCGCGCTGGAAGCGCAGAATCTGGTCAATCAGTTATTGCATATCGGTCTGACCACCGATCCCCTGAGTGAACGACTCGACGCCATTCTACAAGCGATTATCAACTCCAGCTGCTTGCCCAAGCCCAATGGCGGCGCGGTGTTTATTTTGGATTCTGTGGCGCAGGATCTGAAATTAATGGCCCACCATGGGTTGTCGGAATCGGCCATTGCTCAGTGCGCCAACGTGCCGTCGGATCAGTGCGCCAGCGCTTATCCGGAACGCTCTGCTTCGGGCCAAGTGGAGTTGATGACCTGTGAGATCTCCTGCCTGCAATATGCTTTTGAACAACACAATGTGCCTGTAGAGGGGATGAAATGTATTGCGCTGCTCTCCGGGCGGCGCAATCTGGGCGTTCTGGTGCTGTTTCTGGATCCACGGCAGAAGGCGTTGGATGAGTCGCATCAACTGCTGCTCGATAGCCTGTCGCGTACGTTGGCGATTCTAATTGATCGCGATCGTGTGGAGGTCATGGAGCGGGACAAATTAAGTGCTGAGGCAGCCAACCACGCCAAGAGCGCTTTCCTGGCCACCATGAGCCATGAGATTCGCACCCCCATCAACACGGTTCTGGGCCTGTCGGAACTGCTGTTGGAGACACGGGTGGATGAGGAGCAGTACGACTACCTGCAAACGTTGCATCGCGCGGGCGAAACGTTGCTGGCGGTGATCAACGACATTCTGGATCTCTCTAAAATCGAAGCGGGACAGCTTCATCTGGAGAACACCGTATTCAACCCACGTCATGTGCTGGCGCGTACGCTGGACCTGTTCTTGATGAAAGCGCGCGAAAAGGGCGTGGCGTTGACGCTGAATGTGGATGAGCGCGTGCCTATGCGGGTGTTGGGCGACTCCAACCGTCTGCGTCAGGTGGTGATGAATCTGGTCAGCAACGCCATCAAGTTCACTCAGGAGGGCAATATTTCAGTGGAGGCGCGTCCGCATCCGGATATTGCCGACCATATTCTGTTCAGCGTACAAGACACCGGCATTGGCATCGCCTCGGATAAACAGCAATCGATATTCGAGCCGTTTGTGCAGGCCGAATCCGCCACTACCCGCCGGTTTGGCGGCACCGGGCTGGGTCTATCCATCTGTCGGCAGTTGATTGAAAAGATGTCCGGCGAAATTCATCTGTCCAGCAACCCGGATGAGGGCAGTCGCTTCCTGTTCCATCTGTTACTGCCTGCTGTGTCGGAATCAGTGGATGAGAGCGAACAGAACGCGCAAGCGTTGGCTGATGCAAAAACCGACCAGGAGCGGCGCCAGGATTCCGATCGCCGCAGCAGTGATCGCCGCTGTGGACTGGACCGACGCGCTGAGTTGGAGCGCCGTAGCGGTGATCGGCGCTCGTTGGATCGTCGGCGTTTGCGGCGTCACAAACCGGATGAAGACGCGCCGATTCTCAATGCCGATAGTCGTGAGATTCGTCTACTGCTGGTGGATGACACCGAAGATAACCGCACGTTGATCCGCGCTTTCCTGAAGAATGTTCCCTTGCAATTGTCAGAGGCGGTAAACGGCCAGGAAGCGTTTGAGCAGTTTCAGCAAAACGAGTTTGATCTGGTGTTCATGGACGTGCAGATGCCCATCATGGATGGCCACGCCGCCACCCGCGCCATTCGCGCTTGGGAGCATGAACAGAAGCGTGCCCCCACCCCCATTGTGGCGTTTACCGCCTTTGCCATGCAGAATGATGTCAATCAGGCTCTGGATGCCGGTTGCAACATGCATTTGACCAAACCCATCAGCAAAAACAGACTGTTGGAGGTTGTCAAAGAGTTGACTAGCAATTAGTTCAACGCGTTCACTATTCCCATTCCTGTGCTGACACAGCGTTTTTTTCAAACAATCCCTGCAAAAACTTCTTCAGTCCCTTCCCTGTTATTCCGAAAAATATCTCAAGGCGATCGAATCATTGGTCTCTGAGCAAGAAATTTCGCTTTTTTCGCTCAAGTCAAACCACGCCATTGCCGATACGTTTTGTGAGCGCAATGGAATGGATGGAAATCCCAAATGACTTGGGTCCCATGGAATGGGGGAATGGCTCATGTATCCGTATACCTATCCTGGCATGCTGAGCATCCTGGATCAGCCCAAACGCGGGTCTGATCACACTTCGTCTGACGCGGTTCAGCCCATCTCTTCTCGCGGCCTGAATCAGACGTCTGGGCGAACCTCTCCGGGTTCTTCCCAATCCTCCGATTTCGATTCCATCTTGCAGCAGTGTTTGCGTCGACAGCGTTCCGGCTGATTGCTTGACTGTCTCTTTCGTTGTCGAGTTTTTATGCATAACCTTCTGATAATCTTCAGGAGAGAATAAGAATTCACGGCGGTTCCTGTGTGCCTCAGACACTCAGTAACACGCCAAGCGCATCAAAAAGATGCGTTGATACCGTTTCCCTTTTCCCTTCACTTGGCGGGAGGATCCACCGACGCACTTTCTCATGTCGGCCCTCCCCATTTTTTTATCTATTTGTATGACTTTTATTGTTTTGCTGGATGCGTTGGAAGAGGAAAGATATTGAGGGCTGCGCCCCAAACCCCGCCAGGAAATTATAGTAAGTCAAACCGAGAATCGGACATGCTTGGTTTTTGGATAATGGAAGATATCGAGGGCTCCGCCCTCGAGCTCCCAACTTCCACACCGTGATTCGGGCCATCCATGGCCCTCACCCTTCGGGCTCGCTATGCGAGTCCGATTCGGCAGTCCTGCCGAATCGTGGGCGCTGTCCACACCCGCTGGGGCCGCAGGCCCCAGACCCCGCCGCCGACCAGTCGGCGGCCAATAGTTAGCGCAAGCTCAATCTGCGTCACGCAAACATTGGCTGTTCTGTGCGGTTTTGGGTTCTCGAGAATCTAAAACGATTTCACGCCATACGCGCTTTTACATCGTCAGGGATGCGCCCGGCCAGCAACTCCGCCAGTCCCGATTCATCCAGCACCGGCACGCCCAGATCCAGCGCCTTGGTCAATTTGGAGCCCGCTTCCGCCCCCGCCACCACACAGCCGGTCTTTTTGGAGACGCTCCCCGCCGCCTTGGCCCCCAGCGCAACCAACCGATCCTTGGCTTCATCCCGCGTCATGCTCTCCAAGCTTCCCGTTAGCACCACCGTCAATCCCGTCAACGGCGTCCCCTGCGCGTCCGCTTCATCGCCCGTTTGGGCGTTTTGAGCAGGCGCCGTTTGCCAAGGCGCCTGAATGGCGGCGACGCCCAACGCATCCAGTTGAGTCAAAATCTCGCGATTGTGCGCCTCGGCGAAAAAATCCAGAATGCGATGCGCCACAATGGGGCCGACATCCTCAATGGCTAACAATTGCGCCTCATCTGCGGCCATGAGGGCGTTGAGATCGGCAAAGTGGCTGGTTAGCGCCCGCGCGGTGGCCTCTCCCACTTCGCGAATGCCCAGGGCAAACAGCAGCCGACGCGGCTCGGCGTTGCGACTGACATCAATGGCGGCCAGTAGATTTTCCACCGATTTGGCCCCCAGACCATCGAGCCGCTCCAGTTCATCGCGCCGCTCATGTAGACGGTAGATATCGGCGATGGAGCGGATAAAGCCCAGGTCGAGAAACTTCTCCACCCACTTGCCGCCCAGTCCGTCGATATCCATGGCGCGACGGGCCACGAAGTGCTTCACCGCCTCGCGCACCTGCGCCGGGCAACTGAGCCCGCCCACACAGCGCAGCGCCTTTTGCGTCCCGGCCTCATCGAACGCCACATGGGAGCCGCATTCGGGACAGGCGGTAGGCGGCTCGAACGGCGCGTTGCGCGGCGCATCATCGGTTTGCGGCATCACCTGCACCACTTCGGGGATCACATCGCCGGCCCGACGCACGCTCACCCGGTCGCCAATGCGCACATCTTTTTGCGCCAGCAGGCTGAAATTGTGCAGCGTGGCGTTGGTGACGGTGACCCCCGCCACCTGCACCGGCTGCAGACGCGCCACTGGGGTCAACACACCGGTGCGCCCCACCTGGATGTCGATGCCGCGTACGGTGGTGATCTCCTCATGGGCCGGGTACTTCCAAGCGATGGCCCAGCGCGGCGCGCGGGCGACAAAGCCCAAGCGCTGCCGGTCCTGTAAGCGATCCGCTTTGAGCACCGCGCCGTCGATCTCATAGGGCAGGCTATCGCGTTTGGCGCCCAGCTGCTCAAAGTAGGCGATGCACCCATCCGCGCCGCGCACGGTGTGAATCTCCGGGCAGACCGGCAGGCCCCATTGACGCAATTTGTTGAGAATTTCCGTATAGGAGTCCGGTAGCGCGCCGTCGGTGACCTGTCCCAAACCATGGCAGAAGAGGCGCAGACGTCGACTGGCGGTGATTTTGGGGTCCAACTGCCGCAAGGAACCCGCGGCGGCGTTGCGCGGATTGGCGAACAACTTCTCCCCCGCCGCTTCTGCTTGTTGATTGATGCGGCGGAAATTCTTCAGGGTCATGAACACCTCGCCGCGCACCTCCAGCAGCGGTGGCCAATCCTCCCCTTTGAGGCGCAATGGCGCATCGTGAATGGTGCGCGCATGGGCGGTGACATCCTCCCCTTCGCGTCCATCGCCTCGCGTAGCGGCTTGAACCAATTCGCCATTGCGATAGAGCAGGGAGATGGCCAGACCATCCAGTTTGGGTTCAGCCACATAGGTGAGAGTTTGCGGTACGGCTTCGAGCAAGGTTTGACGCAAGCGGCGCAGAATCTCCGGCTCTTTGCGTCCGGCGCTGAGCAGCTCGGCGTTGCTCGGCGGCGATGGCGCGTCAGTCAGGTGTGTGGGCAACGCGGTCATGGCCAGTTGCAGCGCTTGCTTGGCCAGTGCGCTCAGACTCATGGGGTCCTTGCCCAGGGAGTCCAGCGTAGTCAGCCCGCGTTCGCTTTTGAAGTTTTCGGCGATTTCCGCCACCACCGACTCCACCAACCCTTCGCGGGCGCGGCGGTCGAACTCCCGCAGCTCCTCATTGCTGAAGGCGTTATCCAGCGACAGCATGGGCACAACGTGTTGCACCTTGGCGAATCCATCCAGCGGCGCGCCGCCCACCCGTTGGGTGGGAGAATCGGCGGTTTTTAGCTCGGGATGCTCCTGCTCCAACGCCTGCAGCTCGCGAAACAGGCGATCATATTCGCTGTCGGGAACCTTGGGTTGATCCATCACATAGTAGTGATGGGCGTAGTCGGTGAGCAGGCGACGCAGTTCGGCGGCGCGTTGAGTCGTAGCGGCGTTGGGCATGGGGATTTTTCGGATTGGCGTGAAACGACGTTTCATTTCTGCACATTTTATGGGGAATCACCCGCTAAGGTCCATTCTTCGTCTGTGATGAAATTGCGCAATGGGTATTGGATGCATCACCGAAATTGCGATGGGTTGGCATGAAACCCGCTATCCTTGGGCAAGCGGAATTCGTGAGTCAAAACTAAAACTGCACAGAACGGCCAATGTTTGTGTGACACTGGTTGGTCTTGCGCTGACTATTGGCCGCCGACTGGTCGGCGGCGGGGTCTGGGGGCTGCGCCCCCAGCGGGGTGTGGGGCGGAGCCCCACGGTGTGGGTTTTGATCTTGGGAGCTCGAGGGCGAAGCCCTCGATATCTTCCAACACCCTTGTATTCACTTTTGAATGCTAGCGACTATTTTCACAGAAATTCAGCCAGGAGAGGGCGACGTGAGCAACGCCCAACCAAGGGTTACGTTTACTCCGCTGCCAGGACGCAGCTTTCTGCATCATCGCGACGCCAAGGGCGGCCTGTGGGCCACGCGCGGGCGTGAGATTTTGTATGGCGACGGCAAACAGTGGCGGCGTCATGGGCGCTTCCCTTTCTGCTCGCCGCGCGACTGGGCCAGTTGGTTCCGTCTGGGACAGCGGGTGTTGCGCGGCGACAAGTGCAATCTCTTCCTCACCAGTCAGGGGCGTCTGCTGGGCATTCGTGGCGGCTGGGTCTTTGCGTTGCCGGATCCTGATGCTGGGCACAAACACTCCTTGCGGCCCCTGTTCGCCATTCAGGGCGACTGCGTGCTGCATGGCGGAATCCATGAAGCGTCGGATGGTTGGATCTACTTTGGCGAGTACTTTCGCAACGCCGAGCGCGGGCCTGTGCGCATCTGGCGCATTGCGCCGGATCTGAGCCAATGGGAGATCGCGCATGAATTCGCCCCCGGACAGGCGCGTCATGTGCACGGCGTGTATGGCGATCCATTTGACCCCAGCGCCATCTGGGCGGCGGTGGGGGATGAAGATGGCGAGTGTTATCTCTACTGCACCCGGGATCGTTTTGCTCACGTCGATCAGTTTGGCGACGGCACACAGCTCTATCGCGCCGTGCGGCTCTTTTTTACGCCGAAGCATATCTGTTGGCTGACCGATAGCAATTTGGCGCAGAACTACGCATGCCGCCTATCGCGACAGGATGGTGTGTTGGAGGTGGGTCAGAAGGTCGATAACTCCTGCTGGTATGGCGCCACCTTGAGCGATGGTCTGATGGTCGCCTTCACCACGGTGGAGGAGGGCCCGGGCATTTTGAGCAATGAGAGTCAGGTGTTGACCAGTCGCGATGGTTTCCATTGGCAAGAGGCGTATCGTTTTACCAAGGATCGCTGGCGTCCCATGAGTTTGTTTAAGTTTGGCGTCATCTCCTGCGCCGAAGGGCCCATGCCGCCGGGTGAACTCTATATCAGCGGCGAAGCGTTGCAGGGCTTGGAGGGACGCAGCGGCATTCTGCGCTGGGAGGAGTCGGCTTAATGGCGCATAGCGTGGAGCAGAAGAGCGTCGCTTTGTGGCGGCGTGGGGTGGCGTGGGTATTGGATCGCGCCGCCGATGCGTTGCAGCAGGAGATCACCCCGGATCAGCGGCAAGAGCTGTTTGCGCGCTGCATTGCGCTGTGTCACAGCGTGGGCGTGGAGACGCTGGACACTGATGAGCGTCACGCCTTGATGGTGGCGTGGACGTGGGGGCATCAGGCCGGATGGGTGGATGCGTCCTGTTCCATATCCATCGCGCCGAGCGATTCAGCGTCGCAAACAAGCGTATTGCAAAGTTGGATGAAAGCGTTACCCAATGACGCTATCGTCACGCCGAAAACCGGCGCGGCGCCGGAACTGGCGCGCTTTCTTCCCCTCTGGGTGAATCATGCCGATGCGCGCTTGGCTGCGCAGATGGAGCGTCTATTGCGGCATATTGAGATTCGGCGTCAGGATTGTCTGGCCGATGGCGCGGGTCGGTCCATGCCGTGGCCGCAGCGCGCGCGTATTGCCGCCGCATTGGCGGAGTATGCTCGCAGGCAACTGGATTGGCGCTTTGTGAATGGCGCGTTGAAATTGACCGATTGGGATTTCCCCCGCTCCCTTCCCCGCCGTTACCGTCCCGGACTGGCCGCCATGGCGTGGGCCATCGCCGCCCAGGAGCAAGCCGTTCAACATCTGTGGGAGCAAGCGCAATGAGCGCCCCCTCTTCCGCTCCTTTGCGCGTGGCGATCCTGGCGCCCATGGATGGCAGTATCTATGCGCGCATGTTGCTGCATCAACTCCAGGACGAAGCCAACATCACCCCCTGCGCCATCGCCATTCGCACCCCATGGACCTGGAAGCGCATGCGCAGCGAGTTGCGTCGTGACGGCGCGCGTCTGCTGCGCAAGGTCAAACGCAAGATGGTGTTTGGCCATCGCGGCGAAACCTTGGTGTCCAATGGCGTGGAGACCCTCACCGCACTGGCCCGCACGCGCGGGCTGGAGGGTGTGGGACTCTCTCAACTGGCGCAGGTCGCTCAGGTTCCCGTCGCCACCTTTGCCGATCACAATGACCCCGATTGCCTTGGCTTCCTGCAACAGGCGCAGCCGGATGTCATCGCCTTTACCGGCGGTGGATTGATCCGCAAGAAGTTGCTCTCTTTAGCGCCTCATGGAGTGCTCAATGCGCATATGGGCATTCTGCCCCAGTGGCGCGGCATGGATGTGGTGGAGTGGCCGGTCCTTTCGACTCCACAACCCTTTGGCGCCGATCTGGGCATCACGCTGCATCGCATGGATTCCGGCGTGGATACCGGCCCGATTCTGCTGCGTCGGGTGTGCCAGGTGTTGCCGGAGGATGATTTCGCCCTCATCCGCCGCCGTCTGGAGCGCATGATGTGGGAGTGCATGCTTGACGCGCTGCGGGGATTGCGCGATGGCGCATTAACCCCCGAACCACAACTTCAAGAGCAGGGACGGCAGTACTATGTGATGCATCCGCGCATTGAAGAGTTAGCCAATCGGCGTTTGGCTGATTGGTTGGAGACACTTTGAGTCAATCGGGTTGAAGATGAAAGATATCGAGGGCTTCGCCCTCGAGCTCCCAACTTCCACACCTTGGGGCGCCGCCCCAAACCCCGCTGGGGCCACAGGCCCCAGACCCCGCCGCCGACCAGTCGGCGGCCAATATAGTCGCTAGCATTCAATAGTGAACATTTGGGCGCTGAAAGATATCGAGGGCTATGCCCTCGAGCTCCCAAGGTCAACATCCAAACCGTGGGCTCCGCCCACACCCGCTTAAGGGTCACAGACCCTTAAGAATCCCGACAAATTTCCGTTGGAAATTTGTCCCATAGTCAGCGCAAGTTCAGCCTGCGTCACGCAAACATTGAGCGATTTGGATGTGTGTCATTCTGGATTCAAGCGACTATAGTTAGCGCAAGCTCCACCGACGTCACGCAAACATTTTGGTCGTTTTGTGCAATCCTGGGTTTCGCTTGCCGAAACGTAAATCGGCCATCTCCCTAGGAAGATGACCGATTGGATTCCGCACTTATCAAATTTCAGTTTAGCCGAGCTGTTCCCCCAACCAACCGGGAACCGCCTTCAGCAGCGCCGCAATCCCCGCCGGATCGCTGCCGCCGCCCTGAGCCATGTCGGGACGTCCGCCGCCCTTGCCGCCCACGTGGGGCGCGGCGAACTTCATCAGATCGCCCGCTTTGACTTTGCCGGTCAGATCCTTGGTCACCCCGGCGATGAGGGCCACTTTGTCCTCCCCCGCCTGCGCCAGCAGAATCACCCCGGAACCCAGTTGATCGCGCAGACGGTCCAGCAGATCGCGCATCGCTTTGGACTCCACGCCCTCAATCTGCGTGGCCAGCAGTTTGACGCCGCCCACCTCTACGGCTTTGGCCAGCAGATCGCCCACCATGTCGCCCGCTTTGGCCGCCTGCATCTTCTCCAGCTCTTTTTCCAGCTCCTTCTGCTTGGTCAGCAGCTTTTCGATGCTCTCAGCCAGAGCGTCCGGGCGGGTTTTGAGCAGTTGCGCGGCGCTCATCAGCGCCTCTTTCTCATTGCGGAAGGTCTCCCGCGCCACCGGCCCGCACACGCCTTCAATACGGCGCACACCAGCCGCCACGGCGCTTTCGCTGGCGATGCGGAACACCCCCATGTCGCCGGAGCGGCCCACGTGGGTGCCACCGCACAGCTCCAATGAGTCGCCAATGCGCACCACCCGCACCTCATCGCCATACTTCTCGCCAAACAGCGCCATGGCCCCGGCGGCCACTGCCTCATCGGGGGTCATCACCGTGGTCTCTTGGGCGGCGTTGGCGCTGATGGCGGCGTTGACGCGATCTTCAATCTCATTCAACTCCGCAGGCGTCACCGCCTGGAAGTGGGAGAAGTCCAGACGCATGCGGCCATCGCTTACATGGGAGCCTGCCTGCTTCACATGCTCGCCCAACACCTGACGCAGCGCATGGTGCAGCAGGTGGGTGGCCGAGTGGTGCAGACGGATCAGATGACGGCGCACGGTGTTGACGTTGAACTCCGCCGCTTCGCCCACTTTGATGGCGCCTTTGGCCACATGGCCATGGTGCACGATGAGGTTGGGCAGCGGTTTTTGTGTATCCGTGACAATGAAGCGCGCGCCATCGGCGGTTTCGATCACGCCGGAGTCGCCTACCTGACCGCCCGACTCGCCATAGAACGGCGTCTGGTTGGCGATAAGCGAGCCCTTGTCGCCCTCGGCCAGGGACTCCGCCAACGCGCCCTCTTTGACCAGCGCCGCCACTGCGCCGCTGGCGCTTTCGGTCACATAGCCGAGGAATTCGCTGCCGCCCACCTTCTCCTGAACTTCGTGATAGATGGCCCCAACGCTCTCTTCGCCCGAGCCGGCCCAGGCGGCGCGGGCGCGCTTACGCTGTTCGGCCATATGGGCGTTGAAGCCCTCTTCATCCACGCCGATGTTGCGGTCGCGCAGAATGTCGGCGGTCAGGTCCAGTGGGAAGCCATAGGTGTCATACAGGGTGAACAGGGTCTGCCCATCCAGCACGTCGCCCGCTTTGAGACCGGCGGCGTTCTCCTCCAGAATCTTCAGACCGGCGCTTAAGGTTTTGGCGAAGCGCTTCTCTTCGGTTTCGATGATCAGGGCGATGGCGTTGCGCTGTTCGGCCAGCTCCGTATAGACGTCGCCCATGTGCGCGGCCAGCACCTCCACCAGTTGATGCATGAAGGGCTGTTCAATACCCAGCAGTTTGCCGTGGCGCATGGCGCGACGCATGATGCGCCGCAGCACGTAACCGCGCCCTTCGTTGGAGGGCAGCACGCCGTCGGCGATGAGGAAGCAGGCGGCGCGGATGTGGTCGGCGATCACCCGCAGGGAGACGCGCTGCTCATCGGAGCAGCTGACATAATCCACTCCGGCGATGGAGCCCGCCGCCCGCAGCAGCGGTTGGAACAGATCGGTGTCATAGTTGTTCTGCTTGCCTTGCATCACCGAGGCGATGCGTTCCAGACCGGCGCCGGTGTCGATGCTGGGTTTGGGCAGCGGATTGAGATTGCCGTCGCTATCGCGATCATACTGCATGAAGACCAGGTTCCAGATCTCCACAAAGCGGTCGCCATCCTCATCCTCCGAGCCGGGAGGACCGCCCGCCACGCTGGGGCCGTAGTCGTAGAAGATCTCCGAGCAGGGACCACAGGGACCGGTATCGCCCATGGACCAGAAGTTGTCGTTGGTGGGGATGCGGATCACCTTCTCCGGCGGCAGACCGACGTCCTGGGTCCAGATGTCGAAGGCTTCGTCATCTTCGCTGTAGACGGTGACCAAGAGACGCGCCGGATCCAGCTTCAGCTCTTCGGTGACGAAGCTCCAGGCAAAGGGAATCGCCTCTTTCTTGAAGTAGTCGCCAAAGGAGAAGTTGCCCAGCATCTCAAAGAAGGTGTGGTGACGCGCGGTGCGGCCCACATTCTCCAGGTCGTTGTGCTTACCCCCGGCGCGCACACACTTTTGCGAGGTGACCGCGCGGGTGTAGGGGCGCTTCTCTTCGCCGAGGAACACGCTTTTGAACTGCACCATGCCGGCGTTGGTGAACATCAGCGTGGGGTCGTTGCGTGGAATCAACCCGGAAGAGCGCTCATGGGTGTGTCCATGCTTCTGAAAATATTGAATAAACCGTTTGCGAATCTCATTGCCGGTCATGACTGCCTCATACGCTTGACAAGGGCGCGCCGCGCACAGGTCACGGGCTGGATCGTTCAAAAACGGGGAAGTATACCACAAGGAAGCGGGCGGCGTCAGAGCCCTAAAACGCTACGAATGGTCTCACTGTCAAATCCGCGCCGCAGGAGGAAATCATAGCGTCGTTTGATCTCCCGCCGATCTGTCGTGGATGCTTCGCCAAAGCGTTTGATCAGCGCCTGCAGCGCCTGTTCCCGGGGATCGTTCTCCGGACGCTCCAGCGCCTCATCCAGAGCCAGGTCGATGACGCCGTCGGCCACCCCTTTGGCGCGCAACTCCTGACGAATGCGCTGGGCGCCTTGGCCGCGTCCCAGGCGGCTTTTGACCATCATCGCCGCATAGCGGGCGTCATCCTGATAGCCCAACTCCTGACAACGCGCCAAGGCGGATTCCGCATCCTGGTGGGAAGCGCCGTTTTGCTTTAAACGACTCACCAACTCGCGGGCGCCGTAGTCGCGTCGCGTAAGCCAGCGCAACGCCTGATCATAGACCTCTGCGGCGTCCATATCCTGCTGTTTCAGCTGAGAAGGTGAAAGAATGGATTGTGCTTGGCCGCGTGTTTGTCCAGCGTGATGGTGTGACGGCATCCCGCCTGTTGATTGCTCAGAGCGATCAGACAATCCGGCAGATCCAGCGTATTCTCTCGAGCTTGAACCAAAGCAGCGCGCAGTAGGTCGATCCGCTCTACATCAAAATAGGCGGCGTTGGCGATGCGTTCGATGGTGTCGAGAATATCCCCATGGGAAATTTCATAGGCGGATCTGAGCACCCAGACCAGCTCACAAATCACAATCAGGGTGATGCGTCCCGGCGTTTGTGGCGTGCAGTGTTGTTGAATGTATTGCGTCGCCTGCTGCGCCTGTGTTGGTTCGTCCCAAGTGAGGAATCGAACCAGAACGTTGGTGTCCAGACCAATCATCGCGCCTGTTTTTTTGCCTCTGTGGCGATGGCGGCATCCATCTGTTCCAGTGTTACCGGCGCGCGTTTGGGTTGGTGCAGAATACCCGCCAATTCCGTGATATCCGCATTTAGGGGCGTGAGAATCACCGCGCCATCCGTTGTGAGTTGGAAAGAGACCTTATCGCCTGGATGCAGGTGAAAATGGTCCCGCACCGCCTTAGGCAGGGTGATCTGTCCTTTACTGGTGAGCGTTGCGGTGGGCATGGCGCGACTCCTGGGTTGACCCTTGATTCCTTACTCACAGTAAGGTGATCAGAAGAGGAGAATCAAGCGGTTTCCCGATGCACAGCGTTGCGATGCAGCACCCGCTGCGCCATCTGTTCGCTGCGTCCGCGCAGGTTGTAGACATAGGCCAGCACTTCGGCCACCGCCTTGAACAGTTGCGGCGGAATCGCCTGCTCCACCTCCACGTCGCGATAGAGGGTGCGCGCCAGCGGTGGGTTCTCCACCCGGGGAATGTTGTTCTCTTCGGCGATTTCGCGAATGCGCAGCGCAATATGGCCCTTGCCCTTGGCGATGAGCATGGGCGCGCTCATCTCGCCGGGCGTATAGCGCAGTGCAATGGCGTAGTGGGTCGGGTTGGTGATCACCACATCGGCCTTGGGCACCTCCTGCATCATGCGGCTCTGGGCCAATTCGCGCTGAATCTGCCGGATGCGCCCTTTGAGCAGCGGATCACCCTCCATCTGCTTCATCTCATCTTTGACCTCCTGCTTGGTCATGCGCATGCCTTTGATGTGTTCGTACTTCTGATAGATGAAGTCGAAAATCGCCATCAGAATGAACGCCACCGTCACCCGCCACATCACGGCGAAGGAGTCGGAGACCAGGGTGGAGAGCATCTCCGCAATGGTGGTGTCGGCCAATCCCATAATCTGTTCGGTGTTGTTCTTCACCCCCAGATAGACGGCGATGCCGACGATGATGATTTTGAAGACGGATTTGATCGCCTCCACCACCGAACGCATGGAGAACAGACGCTTGACCCCTTGAATGGGGTTGAGTTTGGAGAGCTTGGGCTGAATCGGCTCGAAGGTGAACAGCCAGCCGTGTTGAATCAGCGCGGAAAGGACCGCCATCACCACAAATACGCCAAAGAAGGGCGCCAGATCCACCAACATGGCGATGAGCAGCTCGCGCAGCAGGACGATCATGCCCGGTTGGGTCAGATCGCCTTGAATCTGCCCCGAGAGCAGAAACATCATCTTCTCTTGCAGGGAGAGCCAGAGATTGGAGCCCTGCAACCAGAACAGCGCCATGGCGGCGAACATCAGCACCGCTGTAGCCACCTCACGGGAGGTCACCACCTGGCCTTTTTGTCGTGCGTCGGCCAGACGTTTGCCTGTGGGTTCTTCTGTCTTCTGGTCCTTATCTTCGTCCGCCATGGCCAGCGCTCCCGTTGGGATTCGGCGTCTGTGCGTCGATATCCATTAAGCTGGTTGGAAGGATTGATCGGTTTGAATTTACCGGAGGTTCACCACGCTAAACGCCAGATTGGCGAACGCCTCCATCTCTCGCACCATCACCTGACTGAAGATCGCCAACGTCAGGCCCATGATGAAAAAGCCCATCATCTGCGCAATGGGCATGGCGACGAAAAACACCTGAATCTGTGGCGAAGCGCGGTTGATCAAGCCCATGCCCAAATAGAGGATCTTTGACGCCACCACTACCGGCGCAGCGATGAGAATCGACAGTTCGAACATACGCATGAAGCCCTGTAGCGCCGCCTCATACAGAATGGCGCTCTCGGGCAACCCCTGCCCCAACGGCAGACTGGTGAACGAACGCGCAATTCCTTCGAGCATCCAGTGGTGTCCGTTGACCGCCAGAAAGATCATCAGGCTGGTCATATAGAGCAGGTTGGAGAGCACGCCCTCCTGCACGCCGGAGGTGGGGTCCATCACCATGGCCATGGACAGGCCCATTTCGAAGCCCATGATGGTGCCCGCCACCTGCACCGCCACCAACACCCAGTGCGCCAGCATGCCCACAATGGCGCCGATGAGCGCCTCAACAAACGCCGTGGTTCCCAACTCCCACGCCGACGCGCCCCCCTCCCCCGGCCACGGCGGAACCAGGGGATAGATGACCAGCGTAATGGCCAGCAGCAGGGTGACGCGCACACGCATGGGGCCAATGGCGCGGGAGAAGAACGGCGCGGCCAGAAACAGCCCGGTCAGACGCGCCAGCACCAGCGCCATGCGCTCCACTTCGCCCACTGAGAAACCGAGAAAATCCATCAGCGCCATGGGATCCATGATCGGCTCCTGTCAGCGGCGCTAACCCAACAGCGTGGGGATGGAATTGAACAGGTTTTGGAAGTAATCCACCAGCGTCTGGATCATCCACGGCAGGGTGATCATCAGCGCCAGGAAGGTGGCGAGAATCTTGGGGATAAAGGTCAGCGTCATCTCCTGGATCTGCGTGACCGCCTGCAACAGCGAGATCGCTACACCGACGATCAGCGCGGTGACCAGCATGGGCGCGGAGATCATCAGCGCAATGCGCAGCGCTTCGAGCACCAGGGATTGGACTGTTTCTACGGGCATGTGAACAGGCTCTAGTGGCTTGTTTCATTCATGAGAGAACCGCGTGACGGACGGTTATCCGCCCATCATGCCCAGCGCGCCGCACAGGGGCAAGGCGTTATGTTAATCGCCATCTGTCTCTGCGTATTGTTTGTCTGGATTATACTCAGTCAAATTTTGAGTTGAACATGAGCGATTTTGGCGATGAAAGATATCGAGGGCTTTGCCCTCGAGCTCCCAAGATCAACAGCCACACCGTGATTCGGGCCATCCATGGCCCTCACCCTTCGGGCTCGCTACGCGAGTCCGATTTGGCAATCCTGCCAAATCGTGGGTCCGCCCAATTTGTGAGATACGGCTTCGCCTGTGGCCGCTGGGGGCGCGGCCCCCAGACCCCGCCGCCGACTGGTCGGCGGCCAAGAGTCAGCGCAAGCCGGACCTCCATCACGCAAACATTGGTCGTTTTGTGCCGTTTTGGTTTTGATTCGCTATAGATCGGAATTAGCCGCCGGTGGAGGGCTGTAGCGCGATGATGGCCATGCCGGTCAGCGCTACCCCCGCGCCGACCAGATCCCAGCGCGTCAGCGTCACGCCATCCACCACCCGCAGCCAGACCAGCGCCACGGCGATATACATGCCGCCATAGGCGGCGTAGGTCCTGCCCGCAGCGTTGGGGTGCAGGGTCAACAGCCATGCAAACAGCGCCAGACTGCCCGCGGCGGGGAGCAGCAACCATAGGGGTTTATCCTGCTTGATCACCAGCCAGGGTAGATAGCAGCCGACGATCTCCGCCACTGCGGTGGCCATGAACAGCAGGGAGATTTTGATCAGCGTCAACTGTGTTTCCTATTGCGCGGGTTGCTGATCGGAAGAGGAGGGTTCTGGCGCATCGATCTCATCCTCCTGCTCCAACCAATCGCCATGGATCATCTCGTAGAGATCGAAAATGGTGATGGCCATGGCCGCCAGCAGCGGTCCAAACAGCAGTCCGAGAATGCCGAAGTGGATCAAACCGCCGAAGGTGGCCAGTACGGTGAGTAAGGTGTGATCCAGAATATTGAGGTCGCCATCCTCCTGCGCCGCTGGATAGAGCGCGCCCAAGCGGCTCATGAGCATGGGACGCAGCAGATTGTCGATCACCACGCCGCCGATGATGGCGCCCCAAAACGCCATGAAGAAGGCCCCGCCCACCTGATCCTGGGCGTAGAGATGCCAGCTCACTGGCGCCCACACCACAAACCCGCCCACCACCGGAATAAACGCCGCCACCGCCATGGCCAGTCCCAAGTAAAACCACGGCAGATCCCAGAACAGCGCCGCCAAGCCAAACGACACGCCCTGAATGAAGGCGATGCCCACGGTGCTCAGCGTCAACACCGACGACAGCGCGGCAAAACGGCGCATGATGATGGTATCATAGCAATTTTGTAGCGGCGTCAGATGCATGAAGCGGCGCGCCATGGCCGGTCCGTCGCGATAGAAGAAGAACAGCGCAAAGGCGGTGAGCAGCAGTGAGGAGAGAAACGCCGCGCCATTGTCGCCCACCGCGCGAAACAGAAACAGCGCCCCTTTGGCCAGCCGCGCCGCCAACTCCTGGCGATTTTCCATCAACCACGCCATCAGCGCGTCCACTTGGTCATCGGGCAGCGGCAGTGCGTGCACTTTGGCCATCAGCGCCGCGCGGATCTGTTCCGGCGAGTCGCCCATGGTGGCCAAAAACGCCTGCCCCTCCGCCGCCAGCCGGGCCACCATCACGCCGCTGGCGATGAGCAGATAGAGCAGCGGCCCCACCACGATCAGCACCACCGCCACGCTCATGATGGCGCTGGCGGCGTCTCCGGTGAGGCGTGGCGAGTTCTGCAGACGCCAATAGAGCGGATAGGTGGCCGTGGCCAGCAATCCGGCCAGAAACAGACCCGGCGCAAAGGGGGAGAAGAGCCACAGCAGGCCCGCCACCGCCAGCAGAACCAGAATGAGAACAAAGCTCTCCTGGTAGAAGGCGGCGCGATGGGGAAATGGATGGGTCATGGCGTCAAAAACTCTTTGAGAATATGATTTGGCGTGATTCTTGGATTCACTGCAATCAAGCAAACATGGGTCGCCGTATTGAGGCGGCGGCCTCCTGGTACATTACGCCGCGCGGATTGCGGGGGCCAATGGCTTCTTTACCCAATGGCTTCCTTATGCACTGTGTGGCGACAGATTTCAAAACAGGCGCGCCATGTTCCGCATGATTCTTTCGACCATCGCCGTCTCCACCCTGTTGCTGGCGGCCTCCCCCGTCGTCGCCGGAGATGTGGAGTCCATTCAAAACGCCATCTCCAGTTTGCGCGACTCGCAGAGTCAGCAAGAGGAAGTGGTGATGGAAAAACGCCGTATCTACGAGCAGATCGAAGCCAAAACGCGGTTGGCGGAACGGGCGTTGAAATACGCTGAACTGCCCATGAGCGAAGCCCGTGAGCGCTATCGCAAGGCGCAGCAGATGTCGTTGGAATATCCAGAAGTTTCCACGGAAAATGAGCGTTTGGGCTATCTGGAGGCGAAGAAGCAAGTGATGGCCGCCACCACTGCCCAGCGCGCCGAAGTGGATCAACTGCGCGCGCAGTTGGCGCAAGCCCGGGACAATCTGGAGATGGCGGAGCGCATCGCCGATAAGACCCGCCGCGATATGGATACCCTGGGCGGCGAACTGGAGCACGCCGACGCGGTGCTGCGTCCGGTGGCGGATTGATTATATTTTAAATCAAACTCTTAGATTTATAATTTGACATGCGCGATTTTGATAATGGAAGATATCGAGGGCTTTGCCCTCGAGCTCCCAACGACCAAACCTTGGGGCGCCGCCCCAAACCCCGCTGGGGGCGCGGCCCCCAGACCCCGCCGCCGACCAGTCGGCGGCCAATAGTCAGCGCTATTGTCAGTTGAAATCAGAATCGGACAATTTGAGTATTGGTCATGAAAGATATCGAGGGCGTTGCCCTCGAGCTCCCAAGATCAACAACCACACCGTGGGCGCTGCCCACACCCGCTGGGGGCGCGGCCCCCAGACCCCGCCGCCGACCAGTCGGCGGCCAATAGTCAGCGCTAGCTCAAACTGCGTCACGCAAACATTGGCCGTTTTGTGCAGTTTTGGTTTTGACTCGTTATAGCGTCTCGATAATCTTCCTCCCTCTTTCAGTTCCCGCCTTGCGCCTCGGGCGTAAATGGGCTCCCATGGGGCTTTCGTCAACCTCTTGACGCGAGCGTCCGTCAATGTCCGTCTCCTCCGCTTCCGTCGCCATCATCGGCGGCGGCGTCTCCGGTCTGGCCACCGCCTGGTTTCTGCATCAGGCGGGCTGCGATGTGCAGCTGTTCGAATCCCGCACTGAAGCAGGCGGCTCCATTCTCACCAGTCGTCACGACGCCTGGTTGGTGGAGCATGGCCCCAACTCCACGCTGCAAAAACCCGATAGCCCGGACGATGGCCTGGGACGTCTGATCGCCAGCCTGGGCATTGAAGACCAACTCATCGAGGCCAATGCGGCGGCGGCCAAGCGTTTTGTGCGCCGTGACGGCGTGATGCACAGCCTGCCCACTTCGCCGCCGGCGTTTGTGAAAACGCCGCTGTTCAGCGTCGGCGGCAAACTGCGTCTGGCGCTCGAACCGTTGATTGGCCGCGCCAGCGAAGAGGAGAGCATCGCTCAGTTCGTGCGGCGGCGTTTGGGTCAGGAGTTTTTGGATTACGCCATCGAGCCATTCGTCTCCGGCGTCTATGCGGGTGACCCCAAAACCCTCTCCGTGCGCGCCGCCACCGCCAAGATCTACGCCCTGGAGGAGAAATATGGCTCGCTGATTCGCGGCGCCATCGCCATGGGTAAGGCGCGCAAGGCGGCGGGGATGCCCGCCGGACGGTTGGTCTCCTTCAAACAGGGGATGCAGAGCCTGCCCCGCGCCATTGCCGAGAAACTGCCCGCAGGCAGCGCGCATCTGGGCGCCGCCGTGACAGCGCTGACGCCGCAATCCGATGGCGGCTGGTCCATTGAGTGGGAGCAGCAGGGGCAAGCGCATCAGGTGACCGCCCAGCAGGTGGTATTGGCCCTGCCCGCTCCGGCGGCGGCCAAGCTGGTGGCGGGATTCGCCCCGGCGGCGACCCAGGCGTTGGAGGCGATCCCCTATGCGCCCATCATCTCCCTGGCGCTGGGCTTTCTCAAATCGCAGATCGACCACCCCATGGACGGCTTTGGCTTTCTGCTGCCGCGTAAAGAGCGCATCGCCACCCTGGGCGCGCTGTTTAACTCCACGCTATTTCCTGAGCGTAGCGATGAGCGTCATGCCTTGCTCACCTGCTTTATCGGCGGCGCCATGAATCCCGGCGTGGTGGATTGGGATGATGATGATGTGATTAAGCAAGTGACGCGGGATCTGGATCAGTGTCTGGGGGTGCGGGGCGACGCGGTGTTTGGTCGTTTGACCCGTTATCAGGCGGCGATTCCGCAATATACGTTGGGTCACTTGTCGCGTATTGCGGCGGTGAATGCGGCGTTGGCGCCGTTTGCCGGGCTCTATACCCGCGCCAACTGGCGCGACGGCATCTCTGTGGCTGATTGCGTGTTACACGCCGAAAAGTGTGCGCACAATCTGCTCGCGACACAGTAAATCCTATGTGTTGAACAGTTATTGGGAAATAGTTGCGCAATCTACATGAGTATCCTGTTCAACAAATCCACACATAACTTTTGGTGATGTCAAAAATTTCCCTCAGATATCCATAAAGGGTGGAATCATTACGCACAATGGCGTAAAAAGGACGTTTTTCCCCCTCTTGGCGGAGGCGGGCGCGATGGCGTATTTGCTGGATAAGGGATGAATCCCATGGTTGATAAAACCACACACGTGATGAGCACCTATGGTCGGTATCCGGTCGCGTTTGAGCGCGGCGAAGGGTGTCGTCTGTGGGATACGCAGGACAAAGAGTATCTGGATTTTCTCTCCGGCATCGGGGTGAACAATCTGGGCCATTGCCATCCGCGCGTGGTGGAGGCGATTCGCCATCAGGCGGGCGTGCTGACCCATACCTCCAATCTGTATCGCATTCCGTTGCAAGAGAAGTTGGCGGAGAAGTTGACCGCCACCTGCTTTGCCGACCGCGCCTTTTTCAGCAACAGCGGCGCCGAGGCCAATGAAGCGGCCATTAAACTGGCGCGTAAGTACATGAAGGACTCCGGCCAGCCGGGCCGGTATGAGATCATCACCGCCACCGATTCGTTCCATGGCCGCACCTTGGCGACATTGACCGCCACCGGTCAGGAGAAGGTGCAGTTCGGTTTTGAACCGCTCATGCCCGGCTTCCGCTATGTGCCTTATAACGATCTGGAGGCCGCCGAACGCGCCATCAGCGGTTACACCGCCGCCATTATGGTGGAGCCGATTCAGGGTGAATCCGGCGTGCGCGTGCCCGATGAGAACTATCTGAGCGGTCTGCGCAAGCTGTGCGACGACAAAGGCATTCTGCTGATCCTCGATGAGGTGCAGACCGGCATGGGCCGCACCGGCGCCATGTGGAGCCATCAGCGCAGCGGCGTGGAGCCGGACATCATGACCAGCTCCAAGGCGCTGGCCGCCGGCGTGCCCATGGGCGCCTGTCTGGCGCGCGAAGAGGTGGCCTCGGCGTTCTCTCCCGGAACCCATGGCTCCACCTTTGGCGGTAATCCGCTCTCTTCGGCCGCGGCGTTGGCGGTGCTGGAGGTGATGGGCGAAGCCGATTTCCTGCCCACGGTGCGGGCGCGGGGTCAGTATCTGTATCAGGCGCTGTGCAATCTGTCGGATAACCAGTCCTTGATCAAAGAGGTGCGCGGCGCCGGGCTGATGGCCGCCGTGGAGCTCAACTGTCCGGCTGAAGAGGTGGTCTCCATCTGCATGTCGCGCGGGTTGTTGATCAATGTCTGTATGGGCACCACGCTGCGTTTGTTGCCGCCGTTGGTCGTCTCCGAAGCGGAGATTGATCAAGCTGTCGCCACCATTGGCGAGGTGATGAACGATCTGTTTTGATTTTCCATTTCACGCCCCTGGCAATGTCGGGGAAACGGGTATGAACGCATGAATGAGACCGTCAAAAAAAGCAAACGCGATCTGTTGTCGCTCAACGATCTGTCCACCAGCGAATTCTCCATGCTGCTTGAACGATCGGCGCGTTTGAAGACGGAGTTGAAATCTGGCGGCAATGCGCCCTCCCTGAGTGGCCGCTCGCTGGGGATGATCTTCGAGAAAGCCTCCACCCGCACGCGGGTGTCGTTCGAAGTGGGCATGTTCCAACTGGGCGGTCAGGCGCTGTTCCTCTCCCCGCGGGATATCCAATTGGGTCGCGGCGAGGAGATGTCCGATAGCGCGCGGGTGCTGTCGCGGTTTGTCGACGCCATTATGGTGCGCACCTTCGCGCACCAAAAAGTGGAAACCATGGCCCACTACGCCGACGCGCCGGTTATCAACGGGTTGACCGACCTGTTGCATCCATGTCAGGTGTTGGCGGACATCTTCACCTTTGAAGAGAAGCGCGGTTCGTTGCAGGGTAAGAAGGTGGCTTGGGTCGGTGACGGCAACAATATGGCCAACACCTGGATTCAAGCGGCGGTGCGTTACGGTTTCCACTTGGTGATCGCGACGCCTTCCAACTACAAGCCCGATGAGATGATTCTGACGCAGGCCCGTCAGGAGCTCTCCACCTCCAGCGCCGACGCTTCGGTGACGCTGGTGCGCGACCCCCGTGAAGCGGCGGATCAAGCCGATCTGGTCACCACCGACGTGTGGACCTCCATGGGCCAGGAGGAGGAGCAGCGCGCGCGCATCGAGGCGTTCCAGGGCTATCAGGTGGATGGCGGCTTGATGGCCGCTGCTCATAGCGATGCGCTGTTTATGCACTGTCTACCCGCCCATCGCGGCGAAGAGGTGACCGCTGCGGTGTTGGAAGGCCCGCAGTCGGTGGTGTGGGATGAAGCGGAGAATCGCCTGCATATTCAAAAGGCGATTTTGGAGTGGTTGATTCTGGGCGAGTGAGCCCGACGTTCCAGCGCCTTGGCGGGCCTGGAACTCTATGCAGGAGCATTGAACCATGGGTGACGGCGTCAACAAAGTCGTGCTCGCCTACTCGGGCGGGTTGGATACCTCCATTATTCTCAAGTGGTTGCAGGACGTCTATGCGTGCGAAGTGGTGGCCTTCTGCGCCGATCTCGGTCAGGGTGAAGAGCTGGAGCCCGCCCGCGCCAAAGCCGAGCAGATGGGCGTCAAAGAGATCTATATCGAAGATCTCAAAGAGGAGTTTGTGCGCGACTACGTGTTCCCCATGTATCGCGCCAACGCGCTGTATGAGGGCGTCTATCACCTGGGCACCTCCATCGCGCGTCCGCTCATCGCCAAGCGTCAGATTGAGATCGCCAACGACACCGGCGCCGAAGCCGTCTCTCACGGCGCCACCGGCAAGGGCAACGACCAGGTCCGCTTTGAGATGGGCTACTATGCGTTGCGTCCTGATATCCGCGTGATCGCCCCGTGGCGCGAATGGGATCTGACCAGCCGTAACAAGCTGCTGGCCTACGCCGAACAGCACGGCATTCCGGTGCCCATGGACAAGCGCGGCGAAGCGCCCTACTCCATGGATCGCAACTTGCTGCACATCTCCTTTGAAGGCAAGGCCCTGGAAGATCCCTGGAACGAGCCCGACGAAGAGATGTACATGCTCAGCGTCTCCCCCGAGAATGCGCCGGACAAACCCACCTATGTGGAGATCACCTTTGAAAAAGGCGATCCGGTGGCCATCGATGGCGAGAAGCTCAGTCCGGCCAATCTGCTGGCGCGTCTGAACGCCCTGGGCGGCGCCAATGGCGTGGGACGTCTGGACATGGTGGAGAACCGTTATGTGGGGATGAAATCCCGCGGCTGCTACGAAACCCCGGGCGGAACCATCCTCGGCGTGGCCCACCGCGCCATGGAGTCCCTCACCCTGGATCGTGAAGTGGCGCATTTGAAAGATGATCTGATGCCCCGCTACGCCAAATTGGTGTACAACGGATATTGGTTCGCGCCCGAGCGCGTCATGCTGCAGCAGATGATCGACGCTTCGCAGGCGTTCGTCAGCGGCGTAGTGCGGGTGAAGCTCTACAAGGGCAACGTCATCGTGGTGGGTCGCAAGTCCGACTACACCCTGGTGGATGAGCGCATCGCCACCTTCGAGGATGACGCCGGCGCCTACAACCAGGCCGACGCGGGCGGGTTCATTCGTTTGAACGCCCTGCGCATGCGCATCGCTTCCATGCTGCGCAATGGGCCCACTGGTTAATAAAGATTTGCCATAGGCGACAAACGAACCCGGGGGTTTGCGCCTCCGGGTTTTTTTGATTCTGTTGGGGAAAATGTTGGGGTATCTCCGGTTTCGTTTTGGGAGATAAAAGATATTGGGGCTTCGCCCCAAACCCCACCAGGGCGCTGCCCTCGACCCGCCAGGAGGGACGCCCTCCTGGACCTCGGTTAGTTTGGCTTGGTTGCTTATTCGTCGATTGTGCAATAAATCGACACTTCTTTGGATTGAGTGGACAAACATGACGCAATCTCACGATCAGGCGGATAATAAACTCTGGGGCGGCCGCTTCACCCAGCCCATCGATAGCTTTGTGGAGTCCTTCAGCGCCTCCATTCAGTACGATTCGCGCCTCTATGTGCACGATATCGCCGCCTCCAAAGTCCACTGCCGCATGCTGGGCCGTCAGAACATCATCCCCCAGGCCGAGGCCGAGCAGATCATTGCCGGTCTGGATCAGGTCAAAGGCGAGCTGGATCGCGGCGAACTGCCGTTCCAAACCCGTCTGGAAGATATCCACATGCATGTGGAGAATCGGCTCAAGGAGCTGATCGGTCCGGTGGCGGGCAAACTGCATACCGCCCGTTCGCGTAATGATCAGGTGGCCACCGATATTCGCCTCTATCTGCGCGAAGAGGTGGACGCCATCCGCGAACAGATCCGCGTGCTCAAGAAGAATCTGCTGGCTCTGGCCGAAGCGCATGTGGAGACCATCATGCCCGGCTTCACCCACATGCAGAGCGCGCAGCCGGTTACCTTCGGCCACCATCTGATGGCCTACTTTGAGATGCTCAATCGCGATCGTCAGCGCTTTACCGATCTGCGCAGCCGCTTGAACCGTCTGCCCCTGGGCAGCGCGGCGCTGGCGGGCACCACCTTCCCGGTGGATCGCCATTGGGTGGCGGGGGAGCTGGGTTTTGAAGGGGTGTGCGAAAACTCCCTGGATGCGGTGAGCGATCGCGATTTCGCGGTGGAGATTCTGGCGGCGGCGGCGCTGACCATGACCCATCTGTCGCGCTTCTCTGAAGAGCTGATTCTGTGGAGCAGCCCGGCTTACGCCTTTATCAAACTGCCCGACGCCTTCTGCACCGGCTCCAGCATCATGCCGCAGAAGAAGAACCCCGATGTGCCGGAGTTGGTGCGCGGCAAGACCGGGCGGGTGTATGGCGCGCTGTTCACGCTAATGACGCTGATGAAGGGGCTGCCGTTGGCGTATAATCGCGACATGCAGGAGGACAAGGAGCCGGTGTTTGATGCGGTGGATACCCTGCGCTCCTGTCTGCGCGTGTTCGCCGATATGGTTCCGGGCATCGAGCCGCAGCAGAAGCGTATGCGCGAAGCCGCCGGGGCGGGTTACGCCACCGCCACCGATCTGGCGGACTATCTGGTGCGGCGCAACATCCCCTTCCGCGAAGCCCACGCTATTGTGGGGCGTATTGTGCGCATGGCGGAGGTTCAGGGGGTGGATCTGGACCAGTTGACGCTGGAGCAGATGCAGCAGGTGGATAGTCGCATTGAAGCTGACGTGGCGGGGGTGCTGACGGTGGAAGCGTCGGTAAACGCGCGCGTTGCGGTGGGCGGCGCGGCGTTTGATACGGTGCGTGCGGCGATTGCCAAAGCCAAGGATCAACTCGCCGCATATGGTTGATAATCCATAAAACTTTCTCAGTCGCATAAATTTCGCACCCAAGTGCGATAATAGCGACCAAGCAAAACTAACGAGGGTCCAGGGAAATCGGGATTTGTCTCAATTTGGCCTGGCGGGCGCCGGGCAGAGCCCGGCCGGGTCGAGGGCAGAGCCCTCGTGGGTCCAGGGTGAAACCCTGGTCGGGGTCTGGGGCGAAGCCCCAGTCTCTTTTTCCTTCCCGCATTTGAATTTGCATAAGGATTGACCGATGAAACATCGACTGGCTGTGTTGCTGGCCATGACGTTGCTGGGAACGGCGGCGTGTGGGTATAAGGGCGATCTCTATCTGCCCGGAGAGAAACCGCAAACCAGCGCCACGCAGACGCCGGATGCGGCGCAAAACGATGAGAAGCTCAATAAAAAGGCCAACTGAACATGGACTTTTTCGCCTACAAAGATGATTCGCTAATGTGCGAAGAGAGCGATTTGACGGCCATCGCCGAGGCGGTGGGCACGCCGTTCTATTGTTACTCGGAACGCACCATTTTGCGCCATTTGCGGGTGTTTCAGGAGGCGTTCGCCCTGGCGCCGCACCTGATCTGCTACTCGGTCAAAGCCAACAGCAATCTGGCGATTCTCAACCTGCTGCGGCATGCCGGTTCGGGTTTTGATATCGTCTCCGGCGGCGAGTTGGAACGGGTCAAGCGGGTGGGGTGCGACCCGGAGAAAGTGGTCTTCTCCGGCGTGGGCAAGACCGAAGCGGAGATTCGCGCCGCATTGGAGTTCGGTGTGCGCATGTTCAATGTGGAGAGCGCCCCGGAGCTGCGACGCATCAACGAAATCGCTGGCGAGATGGGAAAAGTCGCCCCCATTGCGCTGCGGGTCAATCCCGATGTGGACGCCAAGACCCATCCGTATATCTCCACCGGTTTGAAGCGCAACAAGTTCGGCATTCCCCACGAGCAGGCGTTGGAGCTCTACCGCGAAGCGGCGCAGATGCCCAATATCCGCGTGCGCGGGCTGGATTGTCATATCGGTTCACAACTGACCCAGGTGACGCCGTTTGTGGACGCCCTCAAGCGGGTCAAAGGGCTGCTGGAGGAGATCGCCGCGCTGGGCATCGAGATCACCGATCTGGATCTAGGCGGCGGTTTGGGCATCCCTTACGAAGAGAATGATAATCCCCCCTCCCCCCAGGAGTTGGCGCAGGCGCTGCTCACGGAGTTGGGCGATCAAGCGGTGACGGTGCTGTTGGAGCCGGGTCGCGCCATTGTGGGCAACGCCGGCATTCTGGTGGCGCGGGTGGAGTATGTGAAAGAGACGCCGGATCGCGACTTCATCATCACCGATGCCGGCATGAATGATCTGATGCGCCCGACTCTGTACAAGGCGTATCATGGCGTGTTGCCGGTAACGCGCCATTTTGACCGCGATGAGGTCAACGCCGATGTGGTGGGACCGATCTGTGAAACCGGCGACTATTTCGCTCAGGATCGCTACGTGCCCAAATTCCGTGAAGGCGAGTTGCTGGCGGTGCGGTCGGCGGGCGCCTATGGCTTTGTCATGAGTGGTAATTACAATAGCCGTCCCAAGGTGGCCGAAGTGCTGGTGCGCGGTGATCAATACGCCGTGGCGCGCCAGCGTGAAACGTTGGATCAGTTGCTCAACAACGATGTGATGGATCCGCAATTCAACGAGTAGAAGACGTGAGACAGCCTTTTGTCAAAATGCACGGTTTGGGCAACGACTTCGTTGTCCTGGACCACTTGGACGCGCCGCGCGAAATCTCCGAGCGCGAAGCGGTTCAGTGGGCGGACCGGCGCTTTGGCGTGGGGTGTGATCAACTGGTGCAACTGCTGCCCGGTCCGGACGGTTGCCACGCCACCATGGTGATCTTCAATCCGGACGGTTCGCGCGCGGAGATGTGCGGCAACGCCATGCGATGCGTGGCCAAGTATCTACGCGAACACCGCGGCGTTTCGGATATGGAATTGCGTATCGACACCCTGGCGGGCGTTATTGCGCCGCGCTTTCTCGATAATGGCATGATCGCCGTGGATATGGGCCCACCCATCTTCGCTGGCCGCGCCATCCCCACCACCTCCGATGAGGAGGTGTTGGATCACGTCATTAGCACCACCAACGGCCAGCATGTCATCAGCGCCGTCTCCATGGGCAACCCCCATGCGGTGCTGTTCACCCCCGACGCCGACACCTTCCCCATTCTGACGGTGGGGCCCAGCATCGAACACCACGAATTGTTCCCCAACCGCACCAATGTGGAAGCGGTGCAGGTGTTCAATCGCGATCATATCCGCATGCGCGTGTGGGAGCGCGGCGCCGGTCTGACCCCCGCCTGCGGCACCGGCGCGTGCGCCGCCGCCGTGGCGGCGATGCGGTTGGGCTATGTGGAGCGTTCGGTGAACGTCACATTGGATGGCGGCGATCTGCACATCGCCTGGCGTGAATCCGACGGTCACGTCATCATGACCGGCCCGGCGGAGGAGTCGTTCCGTGGGGAGATGGATATTGATGACCTGTAGAGCATCGCTTGGAAGGTTGCGTAGAACATCGTCTGGAACATGAAAGATGTTGGGGCTTCGCCCAAACCCCATCTAAATGGAAGATTACAAATATAAGAAAATTAGAGATATTGGGGCTTCGCCCCAAACCCCGACCAGGGCTCTGCCCTGGACCCGCCAGGGAAATGATTTCCCTGGACCCTCGTTAGTTTGCTTATGCGCCCTCGATATCACCCTTACTCGACTGGCGTTTTGTACCTTTTTTCGATAATTTTTTAATGCCTTATGTTAATTTGCGCTTATGGCGGCATAAGAAACGCCAGCGCTCTTTCCCGGGAGCCCACCATGCAATTCATCGATCTGAAAGCGCAGTACGAAGCCTATAAATCCGAAATCGACGCCGCCATCGCCGAAGCGGTCGCCTCCATTCGCTTCATCAACGGTCCGCAAGTATCGGAGCTGGAACAGCAGATGGCCGACTATGTGGGCGTGAAATACGCCGTGGGCCTCTCCTCCGGCACCGACGCCCTGTTGGCCCCGCTCATGGCGTGGGGCATCGGCCCGGGCGATGAGGTGATCACCACCCCGTTCACCTTTATCGCCACTGCCGAGGTGGTCGCCCTTACCGGCGCCACGCCGGTGTTTGTGGATATCGAGCCCGATACCCTCAATATCGACCCCAATCAGATTGAAGCGGCCATCACGCCGCGCACCAAAGCGATCATTGCAGTGGGTCTGTATGGCCAATGCGCCGATATGGATGCGGTCCAAGCCATCGCCGATAAACATGGCCTGAAAGTGATCGAAGACGCCGCACAATCCATGGGCGCGGAGTATAAGGGGCGGCGCTCCGGCTCTTTGGGGCATGTGGCGGGCACTTCGTTCTTTCCCGCCAAGCCGCTGGGCGGTATGGGCGACGGCGGCATGGCCTTCACCAATGACGAAGAGCTGGCCAAAACCATGCGCATGATCAAGGAGCATGGTCAGACAGCGCACTATCGTCACGGCAAGATCGGCATCAACGGACGTCTGGACACCATCCAGGCGGCAATTCTGTTGGTGAAGCTGAAGTACTTTGATGATGAGATCGCCGCGCGGCAGAAAGTGGCGCAGTACTACATGGATAACATGCCCGATGGCGCCCGTGGTCCGGTGATTCGTGAGGGCAATCTGAGCGCATTTGCGCAGTTCACGGTGCGCGTGCCGCAGCGGGATAAAGTTGTGGAGTTGATTCGGGAAACGGGCGTGCCCATTGCGGTGCACTATCCGTTGCCGCTGAATCGTCAGCCGATCTTCTTGGAGATGCGTCAGAAGGCGGGATTGGAGCCGGAGACCTTCGCCAATGCGGAGTTGGCGGCCAATGAGGTGATGTCGTTGCCGATGCATCCGTTCATGCAGCAAGCGGATCAGGATACGGTGCTGAACGCCATCAAAGAGGCGCTGGGCAAACTGTAAAAGTGTTTGCGGGAAAGCCTACGGTCTAGCGCTATCTGGGTGACAAATTTCCGTAGGAAATTTGTCGAGGTCCAGGAGGCTGGCCTCCTGGCGGGTGCAGGGCGGCGCCCTGCCGGGGTTTGGGGCAGAGCCCCAATATCTTTAATCTTTCAGCCGTTTCCCGCTGAACAAAGCGGGCGCCATTCCCAAATGGCAAGAGAAGCGCGAAATGTAAAGTCACGCGAAAGGAAAACGGGAAACGGCGGTGAGCGATATGTCGGCGTAGCCGACAGGAGCGAATGCAGTAGATTCACGGCCAGGTAAAGAGCGCTAATGTGTGCGGTAAGGTCTCGAGATTTAAAAAAGAGACTGGGGCGAACCCAGTCTCTTTTTTTATCTGGATTTACGCGCGCGTGGGCGCGTTCACCGCCATCAGGAACATTTTGGCGGACTCTGCTTGAGCCTGGGCGGCCTGGGCGGCGCTGGTTTTGGCCCACTGCACCACATCATGCGCATCGTCCTGCTTCTGCGCCAACTCCATCAGTTTTGCTTCGGCTTCGGCAATTTGCAATTTGGCCTGAGTCTGCGCCTGCGCGGTGCGCGCCTGGGCGGAGGCGGTCTTGGCCAATGACTCGGCGGTGCGCGCCTGGGCTTCGGCGGTCTGCACCTGGGCGCGCGTACCGGTTTGCGCTTCGTTCATGGCGGAGTGTATGCATGCCTGCGCCTGTTCCCGAATACGCGCCAGTTCCGTGTCAGCTTCCTGCTTTTGCGCTTTCAATTGTGCTGTGGTTTCGGCTCTCAGTGTAGAGATCTCCTGCCGATGGGCAGCGCTGACGGCGCTCAACTCTTCCAGCCTTTGCCGATTGAGTTGCTCCACTTGCGCATCGTGGGCTTTGCGCAGTTGGTAGAGCTCATTGCGCTGTTGCTCGGCCATTTGCGCCATCTGTTCTCGCAGGGCCGTCTCCCGCTCACTCACCTCTTCCAATATTCCTTTGATAAGGCGAGCGCAGTCCGATTCGCCTGTGGCGATGGCTTCAATGGCGGCTTCCGTGTTGTGTGGATTGCTCTCCTGCATGGTCATGGCCCCGCTCCTTGATCTGTCACCCTGCTTGTGTGACGAACGCGCTCTCCATTGTGACGCACTTTGGTATATCTATAAATATATATATTTCTGCTATTTGCTATGCGTTACGTGGCGTCTGTCCTGGCAGTGTGTTTACTGGAATGTCATGTAAAAGTCATAATACGTCACGATTCCGTAATGCGCAAGGCGCGTGTTGCGCGCATTGCCCTAATATCATATCGTATGGATATTTACAATATGATTCTTTTATGATATTATTTCTGCTGCGGTGCGGGTGATCCCCGCAACATCTCCACTCTCGCAGTATGAAAGGACAGATCATGTATGACGATTATGGCGTGACCAATCTCTGGTCGCCGTTTTCCGACGCTTTTGCCCCGCAAGACCCTTGGGAGACGGTCAATCAAGCCAGACAACGCAAAGAGCAGGCCTGGATGCAGCAAGTGCGACAACGCACTTATGCGAATCAAGGATTGGATGGCGCGCCGCCCGCTTTTGGCGAGCCGGTTCCCTATGGCATGGATCAAACCATGCTGGCGGCGCACGACCTGCACCAGGAGGATCCCACGGCAGGCATCACCTGGCGCCCTGAGGCGGGTCAAAGCGATCCGCATTTGGAGCAACACGCCGCTGATGCGTTGAGCGAACGCGCCTTTGGACAGGCATCGGCGTTTTTGTCTGCGCCGACACTGCAAACGCCGCGTAATTTGGAGGAGTTCCGTACATTACCGGGGATGGATGATCACTATGTGGCCACCCGGCGTCAGGGCATGTTGGGGTTAAACGAGGCGCCCAGCAGCCAGACGCCGGGATATGGCGCAGCCACCGATGCGGCGCGTCAGGAGTGGCGCAACAACACGCTACATGGCCCCACCGTGGGCGCGATCCATCAACAGGTGCAAAATGGCGTGGCGCAGAATCTGACCCAACGCCAGCAGGTTGGGCAGGCGTTTGGATTGGATCCCTTCACCGGGGAGCCACGCAATCCACAGGGCTACCCGCGTAATCTGCACCAAAACGCCCAAGGCGCCCCCATCGCCGCCGGACAACTCCTGCCGAGGGTGAATCAGACGCTGACCGCCATGGGCGCACAGCCGATCTCTTTGGCGGATACGCGCAATGTCATTATGAACCAACCAGGACAACAGAAGCCTCTACAAACAACAGGTCAACATTATCAGATACCAGAGCAACAAGGGGTTGAAGATTATGATGGCTGGTCACAGGTTCAACCTGTCAAACCAAAATGGGCGACTGAATCACCAAATCTGGAAAATCCGCCATTATATGGTTGGGAAGATGTTGACAAAAAAATTGAATGGACTGTTGAAAATGGCTCAAAATGGGCCACCATTCCATGGATTAACAAAGTCAGACCCCATGGAGAGTGGGATTTTAAACATGATGAAAATCGGAAAGCAGAGCCGTGGGCGCCTCGAGAACGAGCTGGTAATGTGACTTATGGAGCAACCTGTGTTGCAGCAGGATATGATCCCCAAACTTGTCTTAGGGCTGGTGGCCTTCTTGAGCTTCCAGGAGAGAACTTGAAAATGGATGGTTGGATGGAAAAGCAACCCGATGGGTCTCTCATTCCACGTGATGGACGTCCTTGGGATTCGGACCCGGAAAGTTGCAAAGGTGAAGACCGGGATGATTGTCGGGCTGTTAAACAAGGTATTCAACACGGATTACAATGGCTCAAGAATAACCCTGGAAGAAGGTAATGCTAAGTGAGACTTAGTATAAAGCCTTATTTTGTATGGAATGCCCCGTGGACATTTTTTGTCTACGGGGCATTATTCCTCTTGGCCACAATGCAGGTGATGATTGCGCCTAAATTGCGTTTTGAATCCGTATTGATCAATGAGATTGTACGTGTGATCCTGATTTCATATCCAGTTTATGGCTTGTTCTCTATTCGCCATCATATTCATAAATTCTGGACCAAGTTACTCTACACAATTGGGATGACCACCCTTTTCCCATTTATTTTTATTTCAGTCATTTATACATATGTGAGTGCTGGACACAGAATCCTATTACGCTATACGCCCTATAATATGGCGATAACCGAACCCTTAGATGAGCTCCGTGTTGGCGATCATTTTATCCAAGCTCAGAGGCAATCTTTTTCCGCCTTTGATTCTGCGGATGTGTTGATCATACACGAGGTGGCGGTCTTGCCTTTCGTGTATTGGAATCTGGGAACTGTGACGGTTGCCAAAGCGCACAATGCAAAGCTGTTTAGGAATACCAATGAGGTCGAGGCTCAAGTCTTTCTCACTCAGTGTCCGCAGGACGTCCCCAACTGCTCCCGCACCTTGACGATTCCTTTACCCAACTCGTTGTGACAAAACCGTTTTTGGCAATTTCACGTTGGAAACTCCAGATACTGCTCCTTCACCACCATCCTTCCACACACACTTTTTGGCTTTCCCTGCATGAAATTCTAGTGCAGTTCGCCGTCCTGCGGACGACGGCCCCTACGGGGCCTGCTCACCCGCCGTTTCCCCTTTTCCTTTTGTGCTGGCTTGCTGTTCTGCGCTCCTCTCCACCCTCATACTGGCGCCGCCTATGTTCAATGGGGAAACGGCAACAGCAACGGCCACACCGTGGGGCGCCGCCCCACACCCCGCTGGGGTCGCGGACCCCAGACCCCGCCGCCGACCAGTCGGCGGCCAATTTTCGTCATAGCGGCTCCTCTGGCCTGGCGTTTTGATGTACCATCCGCGCATGTATGCCCAAGTCGCCATCAAAGGCCCCTACGGCGGCCTCTTCTCCTACACCATCCCCGATGCATTGCGCGAGGCCGCCATCCCCGGCGCCCTGGCTCTCGTCCCCATGGGGCGCGGCAATCGCACCGGCCTCATCTGGTCGTTGGCGGATACCTGCGACTACACCGGTGAGATCAAGCCCCTCGCCGATATCCTCGGCGATACGCCCCCCCTCAACGCCGAACTCATGCGTCTGCTGGACTACATCGCCCGCTATTATCGCCAAGCTCCCGCCAGCATCGCCGCCGCCGCCCTACCCGCCCATCTATTGCACGATCGCAAACGCCGCGTTATCTGGCTCGGCGAAACCGCCCCGCCCGACTCCCTCTCCCCCGCCCTGCGCGCCCTGGCCGACCATCTGCGCAAACGCAAGAACGGCTTGATGGAGTCCACCATCGCCCAGCACGTCGGGCGCGCCGGACTGGATCGTAAGCTCAAACTGTTACGCGATGACGGTTTGATCCGCATCGAAGAGAGCTGGGACGCGCGCCACAAAGCGCGGGAGAATCCCCACTGGGAGGCCGAGGAGCAGGCCGAAGTCCGCCAGCTTCATGAGCCGCCGCAGCTCACCGATGAGCAGCAGGAGGCGGTGGATGCGCTCAACGAGGCCATCACCGCTGGACGCTTCGCCCCCTTCTTGCTGCAAGGAGTCACCGGCTCGGGCAAAACAGAGGTCTACTTCCGCGCCGTGGAGACCGCCCTGGCGCAGGGTCGGCAGGCGTTGCTGCTGGTGCCGGAGATCTCCCTGACGCCGCAACTCACCGCCCGCTATCGGGTGCGCTTTCATGAGACTCTGGCGGTGTTCCACTCCGGGCTCACCCCGGCGCGGCGTCACGACGAGTGGCGGCGCGCCCGCTCCGGTCAGGCGCGGGTGATCATCGGCGCGCGCAGCGCCCTGTTCGCGCCGTTTGCCGATTTGGGCCTCATCGTGGTGGATGAGGAGCATGACGGCTCTTACAAACAAGAAGAGGGCGTGCCTTACCACGCCCGCGACATGGCCATCGTGCGCGCCAGCTTCAACCAGGCGGTGGTGGTGCTGGGCAGCGCCACGCCCGCCATGGAGAGTCTGCACAACGCCCAGCATGGGAAATATCACCATCTGCGACTCACTCAACGCGCCACCGGGGCCGACCTCCCCCCCATTGAGCTGGTGGACCTCTCCGATCCGCAGAACCGCGAGGGGATGCGCGCCCACAGCCTCATCGGCAAGACCCTGCGTGAGGCGATGAGCGAGACCCTGGCGGCGGGCAAGCAGTCGTTGCTGTTTTTGAACCGGCGCGGCTTTGCCCCGGCGTTACTGTGTAACCTCTGCGGCCACTCGGTGAGCTGTCCCAACTGTGCGGTGGCGCTGACGCTGCACAAAGGGCGCAATCAGTTGATGTGCCACTACTGCGACCACGTGGCCGACCCCCCCGACGTCTGCCCCGAGTGCGGCCAGTTGGGGTTGATCCGCTTCGGCCCCGGCACCGAACGGTTGGAGGAGGAGGTTAAACAGCGCTTCCCCGACGCCAACGTGGCGCGGCTGGATCGCGACGCGGTGAAGGGTTCGGCGGATCGTTTGGCCAAGACCCTGGACGCCTTCCGCAGCGGCGCGGTGGATATCCTGGTGGGCACGCAGATGATCGCCAAGGGGCACCACTTCTCCGGCCTTTCGCTGGTGGGGGTGATCGCCGCCGAGAGCGCCATGAGTCAGCCAGACTTCCGCGCCGCCGAGCGGGCGTTTCAACTGGTGACTCAGGTGGCGGGACGCGCCGGGCGCGAACGGGGGCAGACGGGTCGGGTGCTGGTGCAGACCTTCGACCCGCAGCACTACGCTCTCACCGCCGCCGCCTGTCACGACGCCGATCTGTTCGCTGATCAGGAATTACGGTTTCGCGCCGAGGCGGAGTATCCCCCCTTTTCGCGCATGGCGCTGGTGCGCTTCTCCTGTGAGGACCTGGGCGAAGGGGATCGTTTTGTCGCCGAATTGCGGCGCAATCTGCCTCATACCGAGGGCGCGTTGGTGCTGGGTCCGGCTCCGGCGCCGCTATCGAAGCTGCGCGGGCGGCATCGTTGGCAATTAATGATCAAGGGGGCGGATATCCGCATGGTGCATCAGGCGGTGGGCAGGATTCTGGCGGCGGCGGAGCCGTTGGCGGGGCGGAATCTGCGTATTGGCGTGGATATCGACCCACAAGCGTTTGTCTGATAGGTTAGGAAGTTTGTTGAACGAAATGCGCTGAACAGTGCTCAATAGAAGGCAAAATTCGTCGAGTTGAGCACGAAGCAAAACTAACGAGGGTCCAGGGAAATCATTTCCCTGGCGGGTCACGGGCAGAGCCCGTGCGGGTGCAGGGCAGAGCCCTGCCGGGTCCAGGGCGGAGCCCTGGTCGGGTCTGGGCTGAAAGCCCAGTCTCTTAAATCATCCAAAATATTCCACAGAGTTGCAGGAAAGCCGCAATGCCCATTCTTCCCATTGTCACCGCGCCGGATCCGGTGCTGAAAGCCAAAGCCAAACCGGTTGAAGCGGTCACCGACGAGATTCGTCAACTGATGGATGATATGCTCGAAACCATGTACGACGCCCCGGGCATCGGTCTGGCGGCGCCGCAGGTGGGCGTCTCCAAACGCATCATCGTGGTGGACGTGGATCAGTCCAACCCGGATAAAGACGGTAAGAACCCCATGTGTTTCGCCAATCCGCAGATTGTCGCCAGCACCGGCGAGACCAGCTATGACGAAGGGTGCCTGTCGGTGCCGGACGCCATCGCTTCGGTCAATCGGATGGAGAAGATCACCCTCAAAGCGTTAGATCGTAACGGTGATGAGGTGACGCTGGAGGCCGACGGGCTGCTCTCCATCTGCCTTCAGCATGAGATTGACCATCTGGATGGAGTGCTGTTCATCGACCGCATCTCCCGGCTGAAACGGGAGATGATCATCAAGAAGCTCAAGAAAATGAAAGCGGAGCAGAGCGCATGAGCGAGACCCCCTGGCGCATCGTGTTTATGGGCACGCCGGATTTCTCTGTCGGCGCGCTGCAGGCGTTGATCGATGGTCCCGACGAGGTGGTGGGGGTGTTCACCCAGCCCGATAAACCCGCTGGACGCGGCAAGAAGATGCAGCCGACGCCGGTGAAGGTTCTGGCCGAACAGCACAATATCCCGGTGTTTCAGCCCAAGAAACTGCGCAACGCCGAGCCGGTGCAGAAGTTGCGGGATCTGAAGCCCGATCTGGCGGTGGTGGTGGCCTATGGGCAGATTCTCTCCCAGGAAGTGCTGGATATCCCCACCCATGGCTGCTTGAACATCCATGCGTCGGTGCTGCCCCGCTGGCGCGGCGCGGCGCCGATTCAACGGGCGATTCAGGCGGGCGACGCCATCACCGGCGTGACCATCATGCAGATGGACGCCGGGTTGGATACCGGCCCCATGCTGCTGGTGGAGACCGTGCCCATTGAGGCAAACACCACCGGCGGCGTGTTGCACGATCAATTGGCTGAACTGGGATCACGTTTGATCGTCGAGGCGGTGGCGGCGCTGCAGCAGGACGCCATTCATCCGCAGCCGCAGCCCGACCATGGCGAAACCTACGCGCATAAACTCAAGCGCGAAGAGAGCCACATCGACTGGGCATTGCCTGCGGTGGAGATCGAGCGCATGTTGCGCGCTTTTGATCCTTGGCCCGCCTCCGTCACCGGCTTGGATGAGAAGCCGTTGAAGCTGTTCCGCGCCCGTTTGGCGCAAGGAAGCGGCGAGCCGGGCGTGGTCACCGCCATTCATGACGACGGCTTCGAAGTGGCTTGTGGCGAAGGCTCGTTGGTGGTCACCGAGATTCAAGCCCCGGGCAAAAAGCGCATGGCCGCCGCCGACTGGCTGCGCGGGCATGGTCTGCAACCCGGAATCCGTCTGCACACCCCTTGACGCACGCCGCGTCACATCCCATCTGATACAAGTAGAGCAGTACTAACAAGGGTGATGAAAGAGACTGGGGCTTCGCCCCAGACCCCACCAGGGCTTCGCCCTGGACCCATGAGGGCTCCGCCCTCAACCCGCCAGGGAAATGATTTCCCTGGACCCTCGTTAGTTTTGCTTCTGAGCTTGTATGAAGATTCCACAGTATCTGTTTTTTATTTCGTTTCGCCTTAAGATTCGAAAAGAGAACGGAAACGTTTCACCGCACCGTTAAAGTGTACGAGGCGCCTGTTGCGCCTGTTCACTTCTCACGATCACTCTCGCACATGAGGTTGCGAAACCATCCATGAACGTAATCAAGACGTCGATTCTTCTGGCCGCAATGACCGCGCTGTTTATGGCGGCCGGGTATGCCATGGCGGGAGAAGGCGGCATGATGATCGCGTTGATCATCGCCGTGGCGATGAACTTCTTCGCCTACTGGAACAGCGACAAGATGGTGCTCTCCATGTATGGCGCGCAGCCGGTGGGTCCGCGTGAGGCGCCGGAGCTGTACAACATGGTGCAAGCGTTGGCCAAACGCGCCGGTCTGCCCATGCCCAAGGTCTATATCATCGACGACCCCAACCCCAACGCCTTCGCCACGGGGCGCGACCCGGAACACGCCGCCGTGGCCGCCACCACAGGCATCATGCGCATTCTCAGCCGCGAGGAGTTGGCTGGGGTGATGGCCCATGAACTGGCCCACGTGAAGAATCGCGACACGCTGGTGATGACGGTTTCCGCCACCATCGCCGGCGCGGTGACGATGATCGCCAATATGGCGCAATTCGCCGCCATTTTCGGCTCCAATCGCGACGAGGAAGAGGGTGGCGGCATGGGCGGCTTGGCGAGCATTGTGATGATGATTCTGGCCCCTATCGCCGCCTCACTGATTCAGATGGCGATCTCGCGTGCGCGGGAGTATCACGCCGACGCCACTGGGGCGCAGATTTGCGGCAACCCGCAGTGGCTGGCGAGCGCGTTGGATAAGTTACAGCGTGGCAATGAGGCGATTCCCAACCATACTGCGGAGGCGCATCCGGCAACGGCGCATATGTTTATCGTCAATCCGCTGCGTGGGGGGTTATCGAGCTTGTTCTCGACGCACCCGCCGATGGGTGAGCGCATTCGTCGTTTGTTAGGTATGCGGTAAAAGTGTTTGCGTGACGCAAGGCCGAGCCAGCGCTGACTATTCAGCCGCCGACTGGTCGGCGGCCCATGAGACAGCGCTGGCTCGGCCTTGCGTCACGCAAACACTTTTGCTCCTCGCCAACACGCAAAAAAGGCCCGGCAGTCGCCCGCCAGGCCTTTTTCGCATTCACAGACGCAGAGCTTACGCCCTGCAGCGTCCATCCACGCCTTAGATGTACAGCGTGATGTCCGCGTCGCCCGCCACTTCAAAGAAGCGCGCCGCACCAGCATACTCAACGCCGTCCAGCAGCTCTTCGTGTTTGAAGTCAAACAGGTCAACCGTCATCTGACAGGCAATCATGTTCACTTCGGACTCAATCGCCATCTCCATCAGGTCGTCGATGGAGGCAACGCCTTTGCCCTTCATCTTCGCCTTCATCATGGTGGTGGCCATCGCTTCCATACCAGGCAGGGCTTGCACCAGCACCGGCATGTCAACCGGCATCGGCATGGCGGGATTGCCCAGCGGGGAGATCTTCAGGTTGCGGTTTTTCTTCAGCACCTGGAGACCATAGAAGGTCCAGAAGATGTGAACCTCATAATCCAACGCCGCAGCCGTGGTGGCCAGAATCAGCGGGGGATAAGCCCAATCCAGGGTGCCTTTGGTGGCGATGATCGCCAGTTTCTTCTGGTCCGACATGGTCTACCTCCCTTTTCTTAGCACTTCTCGATTTCGTAGTAGAACACGTCGCCGTTCTCAGAAGCCTTCACCATCTTGTTGCCGGTCTGGGCGCAGAAGGACTCGAAATCTTTGGCGGAGCCGGGATCGGTCGCTTCGATAGCCAAAATCTGACCCGCGGTCATCTCTTTGAGAGCTTTTTTCGCGCGCAAGATGGGCAGGGGGCAGTTCAAGCCTTTGGCGTCCAACGTTTTATCTGCCATAGTTTCCTCTCCATAACAGTCTGTATCCGAGCAGCCCGCAACTGCGGACCTCAGTTTATTAGAAAAACAGGATACTCTCAAAGCTGCGTCAACGCACGGATTGATGCAAATTTTTTTTCTGTTTTGACACAACCCCGGCACAATGAAAAGATTCTGTTCTGGTATTCCAATTGCAGGCAGACTGTGTGGCGCGCACGCAGCGCCGGATTGCATGGCACAGCCCGAACAGCGCGGAGTTTGTGAGAATATGTTTAATTATATCATGGCTTTGGCGGTTTTAACCATCATCCTCTGGACGTTGGCGAAACTGCGCGATATCCGCGATCAAAAGAAGTCCGGCAAACTACCGACCGACGAATCCACCCTGCTGCTGGGCCTGTTTTATACCATCTCCAACGCCTGCGTAGCCTATTTTCGCGAACACGGCTGCTACCCACCGGTGGTCCATGGCGCCAATGACGGCCTCCTTGAGCGCGGCTATCTGGACAACGACGAGCTGGCGAGTATGACGCAATCCATGAAGCTGTTTAGCATCGTCATCTCCGATGTGAACGGTTTTGGCGTCTGTCTGGAGAACTGCACCGCCTCCATCACCGAAGAGATCATCAGCCGCGCCAAAACCTCCGGCAGTAAAGTGGTGTTCATGGACTTCAAGTCCGATCGCTTCGTCACCCTCACCCCGCCCATCAAGAACGACTTCATCAACCTCACCATTCCGCTGCCGCTGAAGCCCAAATCCATGGGCAAATAGGCGGGCGGCCCGCCATCAATCGTGATGACGGCGCCTTAGGCTCATGCCTGGACCTTGTCTCGCTGTTGATCTATAGCCATGCGAAACCAAAACTGCACACAACGGCCAATGTTTGCGTGACGTAAGTGAAGCTCGCGCTGACTATAGTCGCTAGCATTCAAAAGTGCACATATGGGCGCTGGAAGATTTCGAGGGCTCCGCCCTCGAGCTCCCAACATCAAAATCCAAACCGTGATTCGGGCAATCCATGGCCCTCACCCTTCGGGCTCGCTGCGCGAGTCCGATTCGGCAATCCTGCCGAATCGTGGGCGCTGCCCATGTATGGTCCGCTCCGCCATGTATGGTCCGCTCCGCCATGTATGGTCCGCTCCGCCATGTATGGTCCGCTCCGCCACGGCAAGAGAAAATGTCCACTGATGTGTGAGGCTTAGTCGCGCCCATGTATCCGGCCTGTTGATGAGGGGCTTGTCGCCCTCTGGCCCTGATGGAATTTGCGCGTGGCCCTCCTCAACACACCCTCGGCCTCTATGGGCCCTTGGGCGAAACAGGTTCTTGACCACGCAGGGCTATGCCGTTTCACGCCATCAATCTCGACTCTCTCTCGCAACCTGGCTGGTGGGATCTCTTTCTCTTTCCTTATCGGCCTGTTTTTCTTTTAGAGTTGTATTGCGCTCTCTCTACACAGCGGCGCTGGCCCCATAGGCCTCCTGCTTCACCAGCATCGCCCACGCGCTGCGCGCCATGCGGTTGGCCAGCGCCACCACTGCTCTATTTGCGCCGCGACGTTCCGACACCGACACTGCCCACTGGCTGCGGCGATCCGGCTTGTTTTCACACACGCGCAACGCCGCCCGCGCCCCATGGATCAACAGGGTGCGAAGATAACCATTTCCCCGTTTGCTGATCCCCGTCAGCCACGCCTTGCCCCCTGTGGAGTGCTGATTCGGAACCAACCCTATCCATGCCGACAGCTCCCGGCCATTCTTAAACGCCCGCACATCCCCCACCGACGCCAACAGCGCCGTCGCCGTGATCGGTCCCACTCCCGGGATCGTCATCAGCAATCGACACTGCGGCTCCGCCTTGGCCAGCGCCTCAATCTCACGCTCATATTTGCCGATGCGCTCATCCAAATGCGCCAGCTCATCGCGCTCATCCTCCAGAATTACGCGAAAATTGGCGCTCATTTCCGAGCTCTCATCACTCAAAATCAGCACAATCGCCCGCCGCGCCTGTTTGATGCTCTTGGGAAAGACAATCCCATACTCGGCAAGCAGTCCGCGAATCTGGTTCACCAACGCCGTGCGGTTCTTCACCGCCAGACTGCGTATCCGATGCAGCGACAATATCTCTTGCTGGGCAACGCTTTTGATCCCCACAAAACGCATATTCGGACGCTGTACCGCTTCGCAAATCGCCTCTGCATCCACGCTGTCGTTCTTGTGCCGCTTCACGTAGGGCTTCACATATTGCGGCGCCATCAAACGCACATCATGCCCATATCCCTGAAATTTCCGCGCCCAGTGATGCGCGCCGCTACTGGCTTCCATCCCCACCAGGCACGGCGGCAGTTGCGCCATGAACTCCAGTAACTTATCTCGTTTCAAGCGCTGTTTCAGAACGCTCTTGCCGCGCGCATCCACGCCATGCAACTGAAACACGCTCTTGCCCAGATCAATCCCCAGTACCCGTACCTGTCCGTTTTCGATATGATTGCTCATGGTCCGCTCCGACTCCGTTTAGATGGAAAAACACACCACCATCTTGGCCCATTGCGAGGCCGTTTGGGTAGCGGAGCGGACCATTCCATTACACCCGCTTAAGGGTCACAGACCCTATGACGATTTGGCAGGATGGCCAAATCGTCTGGGAGCCGCTGCCCCCAGCGGGGTGTGGGGCGGCGCCCCACGGTGTGGGTGTTGGGAGCTCGAGGGCGCAGCCCTCGATATCTTCCAGCGCCCATATGTTCACTTTTGAATGTAGCGACTCATAGCCATGCAAAACGGCCCTGGAGAGCTCTCCAGGGCCGTTTTGCATGGCTATGAATCAGGCTAAACAGCCAAACTCACATTTTGGTGATCTGAGAGTTCTTACGAATCCCTTTTTCAATCTGCGCGGCCATGCTCTCTTCAGCCGGTTGATCGATCCAGACATTCTGACGCAACACCTGCTTGAGCACCACCACACGCACCTCGCCATACGGCTCAACGCCGGAGACGCGAATGTTCAAACGATAACGCTTGGTGGGATCCGTCGGGTCAACCTTCCACTCGGTGGAGACAAACCCCGATTCGCGATTGGCGGTCTGGATGGGCAGCTCCATCACCATATCCAGCGCCCCGGAGAAGAGCTTGTCGCGACGGATATCCGCTGCGGTGAGCGCACGCCCGCCGCCCATGATGCCGCCGGAACCGAGGCTGAAGGTGCTTTGCTCGCCTTCATCGGCTTTGGACTGCACTTTCATCCAGTCCTCTTTGCCATCCTCAACCGCCTTTTTCTGGCCGAATTTGGCCAGCTTGTGTTTGTCCACCTGGTTGGAGGAGCGCCACAACTTGTTGGAACAGCCCGAAGCCGCCACAGAGAGGGAGATCCCCATCAACAGGGTCAAACAGATGCGCAAAATGCGACTTTGCATGACAGGCCAACCTTTCATTCTCAGCAGGCGAAATACAGAGATTTTGCAAACGGACAATAGCCCGACATTGTGACTGACGGCAGCCCGAAAGGGAAGGATCTAAGCAGTGAACGGATGAGCCGGAGAATTCCAGCGCAACACAAAAAAAACGGGGCCCGAAGGCCCCGTTTGGTACTGCAGTGCTGGATCAACCGATCAAGCGAAGTATTAGAACTTCATCTTGATGGTGGCTTCCAGGATGTGCATCTCGTCGATGCTGGTGGTGCCGACAGCGGAACCGGACTGAGGATCCACATAGGCGCCGAACAGACCGAAGGTGGTGTCGGTGTCGATCTTGGTGGCCGCACCGATGCTGCCGCCCCAAGCCGCGTCGCTCACGTCTTGGTTGGTGGTGTAGCCGGTGGGACGATCTTCAGCCAGAGCAGCGTAGTCCAGGTGCGGGGTGATGGTCCACGCGCCAGCTTTCACGCTCAGACCAGCGCCGATGCCCCACATGTTTTTGGTGGCGTTGGACAGCAGGCCAGCGGAACCGGTGGCGGCGGCAGCCCAGTTGCCCATCAGGTCTTGACCGCCAGGACCGCCGGTGTCCCAGGTCTTGGACCACACGGTGTTGTCGTTGGTCACGGAGTCGAAGTCTTCGTCACCGTAGAAGGCATAGCCGCTCCAGGAACCGAAGCCGGTTTTGCCCTTGGCGCGCAGACCAACCAGGAAGCCGTTGGCATCCCAGGTGCCGCTCACGCTGTTGGCGGTGGGGGTGACGCCGCTGAAGCCATCTTCGTAGACGATGGTGCCGGTCAGGTCGATGCCGCCCATGGCGCCATTCAGGGTCAGAGCCAACCAGAAGTTGTTGACGTCGTCGGTGGCCACGGTGTTGATGGTGGTGCCCAGGGTCGAACCGTAGTCGGCATCCAGGTAGGCGCCGGTCAGCTGCCAGTTGACGGAACCGGCTTTACCCAGCAGCGACAGGGCGTACAGGTCGGCGTCGTCTTGGTTGGCGGGGGTGGCGCTGGCGGTGGTGGAGGAGGCGCTGCCTTCTTCAGCCTTCACACCGGCCAGGATGGCGGTCACGTCGCCGAAGGACTTGGCCAGCAGCCAGGTGCCGAAAGCGGTGGCGTCATGCTCAACCAGGATGCTGTCGTTCAAGGAGATGGGCATCTCACCAACTTTCACGCCCACGCCCCAAGCTTCGGTCTCCAACCAGCCCTGACGGATGGACCAGTCGTTGCCGGGGGTGGAGGCGGTGCCGATGGCGTCGGTCACGGTGCCCAGGTCAGCGGAGCTGATCAGGTTGGAGTTCAGGGGACGGAACACCAAGTGAGCGTGGGTCTTGGGGCTGGCGATGAAGTCCATCTTGATGTTCAAGCGATGGTACATCGCAGCGATGTCTTTGGCGTTGCCGGTTTCGGTGGTGATGTTGCTGTCGGCGCTGATGCCACGGAACATGTAGTAACCACCCATTTTCACTTCGCCGGCGTCGGCGGAGGGAGCGGCGACCACGGCGGCCATGGCGGCGGCGCCCAGAATCAGACCTTTTTTCATTGCTATCATCTCCAGTTTAAGCGTAATTGCGGCGGCTTTTGTTCGCCTTCCCGCAAGGGATCAGCACTTTCATATGGCTGACAAGATACACGGTGCGTTGCGAAAAATCAACAGCGAGTTGCAAAAAAACAACGAAAACTTCTAGAGCAGGAGGCGTGCCAAATATAAATTTGTCACCTATCCATAAAAAACACCACATAAACAATTATTTAATCATACGACCAGGTGTTGCATTTTTACATCACCTGGATGGAAGGGCAAATTTTCCCCCGGCAATAATCGCCGTTTTGCGCAACATATTGACAGCATCGTCAGTTCAATGACGACCCTTGATCGCTTTTGACGCCGCCCCGCGCCGCCTCGATTCGGCGGAAATTCTCCCCGCCGCCCCGCGCCGCCCCCAATACAGTGATGCAAAAAGATCACACTGCCGACAATCACGCCGCTTGGCGCAATGGTCAGTCGAAAAATCAACCACCCCGCTGCAAGCAGCGGGGTATGAACTCGAGAGGGTCATAACGGCGCTTACCGCCTAGCGGCGACAAGAGCCGTAGATCATTTTCTTTTTCAACGCAGCAAGCTGCGGGGAATTGGACCCTTAGAGATTGAACATTGGCGATTTTGAGAATGGAAGATATCGAGGGCTTTGCCCTCGAGCTCCCAAGATCAACAGCCACACCGTGATTCGGGCCATCCCTGTCCCTCACCCTTCGGGCTCGCTGCGCGAGTCCGATTTGGCGTTCCTGCCAAATCGTGGGCGCCGCCCACACCCGCTGGGGCCGCAGGCCCCAGACCCCGCCGTCGGCCAGCCGACGGCCAATAGTTAGCGCAAGCTGTACCTACGTCACGCAAACATTGGTCGTCCTGTGCGGTTTTGGTTTCGTATGGCGACAGGAGAGCGCATAAAAAACGCCGCGCAACCTCTAAACGAGGCGCGCGGCGTTGAGATCCAACCAGCGCTTGATATGCGCTTAAACTTTATGACTGACGCAGGTGGCGTGATCGCGCTGAATGCCGTAACCGGTCATGGCTTGAAAACGGCGATTCTCCTGCCCCATCTGATCCGACACGCGGGCTTTATACGCACGCAACGTGCGCATGGCCGGAGCGATGCGCGCCAGAATGTCCCGCGCGCGCTTCTCCAACAACTCCCGCTCCAGACCAGCCAGTTCGGTGTCGGACAGACGCGTGGTCAACTGCAAGGAGGCTTCGCTCCACAACCGGGGCAAACTCTCCAATCGCGCATCGTCGAGAGACTCGGGGGCGTCGACTTCATCGAGCATGCGCTCCAGATCCCCCAGCGCCGGACACTCCAGCAGGGCGTCCATGGCGCTCACAGGGTGCGCGTGGTCAAGGTGGGCCGCACCGCCGCGCCGCCCGCCGCCGGTTGCGCCGCGCCATAAGCTTTGGGCTTGTTGGCGCCGCCCGCTTTCATCACCGCCGACGAGTTGGCCGCCACCGCCTGGCCTTGACCGGCCATTGCGGCTTGCAACCCGCCCTGGGACTTGACTTGACGCACGGCGTCGCGCCAACCATCCAACAACACGGTGAGCATCTGAATCACGTCTTGAATCGGCTGCTCTTCCTTTTTGACGTTGGCTTTGGTCAGCGAGTCAAGCATGAAGTTATACAGCTCGAACAGCTGCACCGCCAATTGGCCGCCCTTGTCGAAGTCCAGCGTGTTCTGGAGTTCGCTGATGATGGCGGAGGCCTTTTGCAAAAAGGTCTTGTGCTCGGCCAGACGGCCATCGCGCTTCTCTTGGAGCGAGCGCTCCAGGAACCGAATCGCTCCCTCATACAGAAGAATCAACAGATCTTCACGAGAGGCGGTATTGGCCCGGGAGCTTTTGTAACTGCGAATCCCGTACGACATGACGCGCGTCCTCCCTTAACGGTCGAGCAGCGGTTGGGCGCCTTTCCAACCTTCCAGAAGGACGCCGAGTTGATGAATCACCGGTCCCAGAGGATCGGCGGCGACGGTGGCGCGAGCCTTGTCGATGCTCTCAATCATGAACGCATACAAGTCACGCAGGTGGCGGGTCACTTCAACACACGCCTCCACATCCAGCGTACGCTGGAACTCCTCAATAATGCGACGCGCGCGCCCAAGGGGTTCGGAGAAATCCTCCCGCCCGTCCTGCAAACGCTGCTGCGCCTCTTGCAGGAATTGAATCGCGCCCTCATACAGACGAATGAGCACATCCAGTTGATCGAGCAAGCCGCTACCGCCATTGGCGCCGCTATCGGCAAATCGCATCTGGTCCATGGTTCTCTTCCATCAAGCCCACTGGTGGCGTTGTCCCAAACGCGCGTTGCACAACAACCAAAGCGCGCTCACCGTCCGCCGTTTATCCAAACCCGCTCTTAACCCAACGCCTGTGACAGCGAAGACTGCGTCGCCTGCATCTGGGACATGAGCTGCTCAAGACTGGTGAATTTCTTGTTCAAACGATCGCGCACCTTCTCCAAACGCATGGTTTCGCGATCGATGCTGCTATCCAAAGAGGCCAGCCGCGCGGCCAGGGCATCGTTCTTACCGCCAAAGGCGCTGCTGTCGGTGCCGCTTTGGGTCAGCGTGTCGATCAGATCCTCCAACCGGTGCGCCAGACCCTCATTGGCGCCCGCAGTGGCGAAGGCCGAGGAGTTGGAGGCGTCCGGGGTGGAGGTGAACAGATCGGCAATGGAGTTGAAACCATTGGCCACCGCTTCTTCAAAAGCGGAGGTGTCCAGCTCCAGCAGACCGGATTTGGCGTTGGTGCGAATGCCGATCTCCGCCGCCCGCGTATAGGTGGACAGGTCGCCATAAGGCGACGTGGAGCTGCTGGTCTTGGTGTTGAACTCGTTGCGAATCTGCGCAACGGTGCTACGCGCCAACGAATCGCCCTGGAACTGATCCGGATTGTTGCTGATGAACGACTGAATCTCGTTGAACGAATCGATAAAGCCCTGGATGTTCTCCTTGAGCGTATCGGAGTCGTTGGCCACGGTGACGGTGAACGAGCCGGTGGCTTCCAAGTTCAGCGTCAGACCGGAGAGCACGTCGCTGGCGGCGTTGCTGTCGCTGGTCACGGCGATGCCGTCTACGGTCATGGTCGCGTCTTGACCGGCCACGCTGTTGGTCCAGTCGGCGTTGGCCAGGGAGTTGCCGCTGTCGAACGCCAGCGCGTTGACCCCGGAGACGTCGATGCGCGACGCGCCGCTATTGGTGCCGCTATCCATCGCCTGCAACACCAGACGATAGTTGGTGCCATCATACAGCACGCTGGCGCTCACCCCCTCGGTGGTGGTGGAGTCGCCGTCGTCATAATCGAGGGCGGCGATGCGCTCGGCGATGGTGGCCAGGGTGTCGCCGGCTTGCAAGCTGGCGGTGTAGTTGGTCCCGTTATAGCTGAAGACAAAGCTGGTGTCCGCCGTGAGGGTGTCGGAAACGCTGGTCAGGGCCGCACCGGACACATGGGTGTCGTGGGTGGCCAACTGCGTCACGTTGACGGAATGGATAGCCGCCACCGCATCGCTGCTGGCGGTGACCGTCAACTTGTCCTCATCGGAGGTGCTGGCCGTATGCGGGCGGAAGTAGGACTCCTCCTGCATCTCTTCGGCCTTGCTCTGAAAACTGAGCAGCTTGGACTTGAGCTCAGAAAAGGCGCTTTGCGTCGCGCTGACCTGGCTGCGTTTGGTCTGCAACGAGCTCAGGCGCGTCTGCTCGGCCTGCATCAATTGATCAACGATATCTGACGGCAATCCGCTCGCCAGTCCGCCGAAAGTCACGCTCCCGGTTGTCATGTCACTCTCCCTTGCGCTTCGATATGACGACGCCGAGGCAAACGCAGTGCGTTATGCTTGAGCGTCGAAGAGCAGGCCATCCCAGTCCTGCATCCGTTTGGCGAAATTCACCATCTCTTCGCTGGGGATCTGACGAATCACCTCATCGGTTTCGCGATCCACCACCCGCACCACCACGTCTTCGGTCTCCTCTTCGATGGAGAACTGCAGACGGGTGAAGCCATTGACTGCGCGCTGCGCCTGCTCCACCGCTTGTTCCAACGCCGCGCGACCCGGCGTTTGGGACTCCGCTCTTGATGGCGGATTGGTGGAAGCAGACGCGGTCGTCGAGCTTGCGCTCGCGCGACCAGACCGCATGCCGTGCTCAGCGGGTGGAGCCGGGGGGCGCGTCAAATCACCGGCGCGCGGCCCGGCATGATATGACAATTCCATGGCGCCAAGAGTATTGATCATGGCTGCCCCCTCTGTGTTCCTTGGAGCGACCCGATGGCCGCTCCCATCCACTGCGATTGCTTAACCGACGGCCCCGCTTAACCCGCGAGGGCCGTCGCGTCTTTTAACCCAGCAGCTGCAGCGCCAACTGAGGCTGCTGATTGGCCTGCGCCAACACCGCCGTGCCCGCCTGTTGCAGAATGGCGTTTTTGGTCAAATCGGCGGTTTCGGAGGCGATATCGGCGTCCATGATGCGCGAACGCGAGGCCGACATGTTCTCCACAATGTTCGACAGGTTGTTGATCACCGCTTCGAACCGGTTCTGCACCGCGCCCAGGCTCGCCCGAATGTCGGCGATGCTGTCCAGCGCCTGGTCGATTTGACGCAGCGCGGAGTTGGCCCCGTTGGTGGTGCTGATGGTCACAACCGGGTTCCCCGTGGTGTTGGAGAACAGATGGTTGATCGACGCCCCGGTGATGGTGATGGAGATCTTCTGCCCGGAGAACGCGCCCACATGGAAGTTCTGCGCCGTGTAGGTGCCGTCGAGCACTTTGAGTTTGTTGAACTCGGTGTGCTCGGAGATCCGGGAGACCTCCGACAACAACTGGTTGACCTCTTTTTGCAGATTCTCGCGGTCATCCGAGTTATAGGTGGAGTTGGCCGCCTGCACCGCCAGTTCGCGGATGCGCTGCAACGCGTTGGTGGTCTCCTCCAGCGCGCCTTCAGCCACCTGCGCCACCGAAATGCCGTCATTGGCGTTGCGGATCGCTTGGTTCAGGCCGCGAATCTGCGAGGTCATGCGCTGGCTGATCGCCAGACCCGCCGCGTCGTCCTTGGCGGTGTTGATACGCAGACCCGAAGACAGACGCGCAAAGGTCTTGCCCAGGGTGCTGCTGGATTTCATCAAACTGCGCTGAGCATTCAGCGAGGCGACGTTTGTGTTAATATACAAAGGCATCGTCCGTTCCTCTCTTCACTAATGCGGGGTTCGCCCCGTCACATCCATACCGGATTTTTTTGGACCGCTGGTGAGCGGTTTTGGCCACGTCCCTGGCCCGCGCTTGGGTTGTTCGCTTTACCGGATCAACCCTACCCCGGAAGGCCGCGTCTGCATTACGCTGATTTCATGACGCTCCCTCCGAGTGCGCGGGGCCGGAGCGGACTCCGGTTGACGGTGGCAATGGTCGTGTCGCCGGAACCATCGCACTTCCCCAAATCGCTTATCGGCCTCCGGCGGCCCGCCCTGAACGTTTTTCTTGCGTGCGTTCGCGCAAACTAGCGCGCATCGACTCGGGGATGAGCGGCTGACGCGGCGAGTACTGCTTGCACAGCACCTGTTTGCCTTGTCGATTGGCCACGTTCACCACCACCGGCCCCGCCAGATTGGTGCGCATCTCCTCTGGACGCCCCTCGGGGATCGTCACCAAGGTGAAGATCTCCACATCCTCGCTGCGCGCCAGCGACAGCGAAGCGGCGTCGTCATCCTCCACGGCGAACTCCAGATCCGCGAAGAACTCGAACGGGTTGATGACGATAAACGCGATCTCCGGTTCATCGACCGATTGCAGCCAGAAGAACGAAGAATCATCTCCGTACGGGAACAGCAGGAACCGCTTTGACAGCGGGAATCCCAGCAGGCCCTCATTGAGATAGATGATTTCGTTCTCGTCGAACTCCAGTTCTCCGAAGCGTGTTCCCTGAATTTCCATTGATATTCTCCACAACTCCAACGAAAACGGCCTACCGGATAAAATCGAGCAGAGACGTGTCAAGAACTTGCCGCTCGCTCACCGTCATGATCTGCATAGCCTGAGACGTCTCCTGCAGACGGCTCATGACCTCAAAGATATCGACCTCAATGTTCAAGGCCTTTGTCTCTTCCAAAATCAGCTGGTCGTCGGTCAACGTGGTGTTGACGGACTCCATCAGAACGTTGCGCACGCCGGTGATGGCTTGCAGATCCGACATCTGCGCGCGCGCCTCCTGAACCGGACTCAACCAGGCGGAAACCTCCTTGTAGTCTCCGCGCAGCAGCGCCCCCTCCAGCCCGGCCAGGGTCCCCAATGCGTTGACGCCCCGACCATTCCCAGCGCCTTCAATCACTTCGTCGCCGGTCACATTGCCTTCAAACTTCTGATTGGAGGCGACCCGCACCTCCCGGTCCTTGGCGCCGCCCTGATAGCTGGGCACCACTTCAAAGAAGAGGGCCTGCTTATCGCTGGGCGCCGAATTGACCGTCAAGCTCATGCCATCGCCCAGATCCAACGTCTGTGGGTAGGCGCCCTCCTCAACGTCGGTAAGGTCCACACCGTTGACATTGAGCTTGTACACATTCGTTGCAAGCGCGGCGCCAGTATCGTCGGTGGTGCGATAAGTCACCTTCACCGAGCTGGGAACCGACGGCGCGCCCACAGTGGAGTCATACGCGGCGGTAAACTGCGTGGTATCGGCCAACGTCATGCCGTCGCTGCTGCCATCGGTCCAACTGTGCACCGGCGTGGTGGACAAATTTGCCGCATCGAACGGCAGATTCGTACGCGAACCGCCAAACAGCGGCACCCCATCGAGCTGCGAGTTGGCGTTTTTCAACACGTCGTCATACAGCGCCCGCGCTTTGCGCGAGGCGGCGGTGAACACATCCGGATCGCCCGCGGCGATGGAGTTGCCCAACTGCAGGACCAGGTCCTGCGCATCCAAATATTTGTCGTGCATATCGCCCAACGCGGTTTCGGCGTGCTTGAAGCGCTCGGCCGCCAGCGAGGTGGTGCGCGACATGCTCTCCACCTGCGACAGATCGTTGGACAGCAGCAGATCGCGGAACGCCGCCATCGGATCATCCGACGGTTTATTGGCGTGTTGCGAAGTGAGCGACTGCTCCTGGACCGTCGCCATATTGCGATACTGGTCCTGCAGGGCCGAGACACTGGCCCGATAGAGTGACGCCTGGGTAACGCGCAGCATGATGACGCCCCTTTACGTTCGTTAAACCATGTTGAGGAGGGAGTCGAACAGCGAGTCGGCCGTCGACACCATCTTACTGGACGCCTGGAAGGCGCGCTGGAAGCGCATCAGATCGGTCAGCTCCTCCTCCAGGGAGATGCCGGAGATCGAATCGCGCACGTTCTGCATGAAGTCCTGCGCCGCCTGCTGAGAGGAGAGCGACTCTTCATTGCGTTGCTGTTCGGCGCCGATTTGACCCACCACCGAGGCGTAGTGGCCGCTGATGGTGCGGCTCTCGCCAAACAGCGTCACCGACATGTCGCGCACATCGGCGATAGCCAAAGCGCCGTCGTTATTGGCGTCGTCAAAGGTGTAGCCGCCATTGCCGTCGGACTGCAGGCGCGCCACCGGCAGTTGCCGATAGTCGCCGGTGAGGGTGTCGGAGACGCCCATGTCGGCGGCGTCCTGACCGGTGAAGATCACGCCGATGCCCAGCGCCGCCATGGCGTTGCTGGTGTCGGAGACCACGCCATAACCGTCGGTGGAGGTGATCACCACGCGGTTGTTGCTGATGCTGGCGTCCACTGCGGTGGAGTCGTTGAGCGCGGTGACGATCTCATTGATGGTCATGCCGGCGGTGATGGTCACCGTCTCAGCGGTCAGACCGTCGGGCCCGGCGCCATAGGCCAGGGTGATGGTTCCATCGACGATGCGGCTCATGTCCGGCGGCGGCGGATTGGTCAGATTGGTCGCCAGGGAGTCCACCGCGGTGTCCAACTGCGTGCCCAGATCAAAGGCGCCGGTCTGGCTGGTGTAGAGGCTGGGCCCCACCGACTGCGCGGCGGCAGCGTTGATCTGAAAACGCAGCTCATCGACGATGCTCTCCAACTGCGTGGAGACGCCGTCGGTTCCGTTGATGATCTGGTCGCGCACCTCCAGCAGACCCGCCAGCTCGCCGCTGGTCAAAGAGCCGCTGATGTCGCCGGATTTGCCATTGATGGTAATGGAGTTGAATCCGGTAGCGGTGTCCAGCGCGCCGCGGCTGAGGGTGGCGGAGAAGTCGTGGTCCAACAGCAGCTCGCCGGAGGCGGTCTGAATGTTGAGGGTGCCGTCGCCATTCTCCAGCACCTGCACGTCGATCAACTGCGACAGCTCCAGCACCAGTTGCTGCCGGGTGTCTTTCAGATCCAACGCTTCGTTGGGGCTCTGCTCGCGCAGCAGGATCGAATGATCCACATCGCGCAGATTGGCCAGCTTGTTATTGATGTTGGCCAACATCTCATTGATCTCTTCGTCAATGGGCATGGCGATGCTGCCCAGGGAGTCGGCCATATTGTTGACGTACTGGGCCAACTGACGACCGTTGCCCACCACCGAGGCGCGTCCAGCGGCGTTGGTGGGGTTGTCGGCCAGATTGTTGGCTTCGCTGAAGAACTCCTCCAGACGGGTGGACAGGCCATCGCCGTCCAGTTCGTTGAACACATCTTCAACCAGAGTCAGGTAGCGGTTGCGCGCTTCCAGGCGCCCCAATTCGGAGGTGCCCAGTTGCAGACGATTCTCCACCAGGGTGTCCACCGAACGGGTGACGTCGGCGATGCGCACGCCGCTGCCGGCCTGGGCCAGCGCCGAACCGCGCGCGCCGGGCTCCGCCGTCAAGGCGATGGTCTGCCGCGAGTAGCCGGGCGTATTGACGTTGGAGATGTTGTTGGAAACCGCCTGCAATGCAGACTGGTTTGCAAACAATCCCAACTTCGACACGTTTAATAGACCGTTGATGCTCACGGCAAATCCTCTTGGTTGAGTGCGCCCGCCAACCGCGTTGCGGGTCCGTCGCCCAGATAAGAGCATGCGCCATGCCAACCCCGAGAAAATGCCGGATGAAACAATTTTGTTTCTGTAATTGCAGCGTTTTTTGAACTGTCCCAGACGCCCATGGGGGCCTTGTCGCAGACCGTCCCGCCGCCAGCGCCCCCAGGCGACGGCGCTTTTTCCCCGCGCCGGGCAAATGTTGCCGCCGCCGGGCGCAGGGTGGTAATGTCTGGCCTCTGCCCGCACGCTGCCGTGCGGGTCCGCCGCTTTCGCCACACGCCGCGCGGCGCGCAACGCCGTCGGCCTCTCTTTGGAATATGCGCCATGAATCTTTCCCCCGTCCTCTCCGTGGCCATTCGCGCCGCCCGCTCCGCTGGCCGCATCGCCGCGCGCCACTTCGATGAACGCCACCGCCTGGAGGTGCATGAGAAGGCGCCCATGGATCTGGTCACCAGCGCCGACATCGCGGTGGAGCGGGAGCTGATCGAACAATTGATGCGCGCCTATCCCGACTACGCCATCCTCGCCGAGGAGAGCGGACGTCACGACAATCGCAAGGCCAAAGGGTGGCAGTGGATCATCGATCCCATTGATGGCACCGCCAACTTCGCCCACGGCATGCCGCACTTCGGCATCTCGGTGGCGCTGGCCAAGGATGGCGAGGTGCAGGCGGGGTTGGTGTTCGATCCTCTGCGCGATGAGCTGTTCGTGGCCGAGAAGGGGCGCGGCGCGTTCCTCAATGACCGCCGCATTCGCGTCAGCGACGAGACCCGCCTGGCCCATGCGCTGTTGGCCACCGGTTTTCCGTTCCGCAAGCCCAAGCTCAAGGAGCCCTATTTGAAGGCGTTCGCCGCCATGCTGCAGCAGACTGGGGAGTTGCGCCGCGCAGGCAGCGCGTCACTGGATCTGGCCTATGTGGCCGCCGGACGCTATGACGGCTACTTCGAAATGCGGCTGTCGCCATGGGATATCGCCGCCGGCGTGCTGCTGGTGACCGAGGCGGGCGGCTTTGTGACGGATCTGAACGGCGGCAACGCCTATTTGACCAGCGGCGATGTAGTGGCGGGCAGTCCGGCGATGCAGCCGCAGGTGCTTGACGCCCTGCGCGCAGTGGATCTGCATCGCGTGATTGGCTGAGCGTTCGGATAGATAGTCAGTCGAATTCAAAATTGGACATTGGCGATTTTGAATATGGAAGATATCGAGGGCGTTGCCCTCGAGCTCCCAAGATCAACAGCCACACCGCGGGCTCCGCCCTTTGATTGTTGATACGGCTTCGCCTGGGGCCGCTGGGGGCGCGGCCCCCAGACGATTCGGCAGGATTGCCGAATCGGACTCGCGCAGCGAGCCCGAAGGGTGAGGGCCATGGATGGCCCGAATCACCCCGCCGCCGACTGGTCGGCGGCCCATAGTCAGCGCAAGCTCAATCTACGTCACGCAAACATTGAGCGCTTTGGATTTGTGACATTCTGACTTCAAGTGACGATAGGAACCCGGTCAGGGGGGAGGTCTGGAGGGGGGGCTTCCCCCCTCCAGCCATCTGTCCGCCGCAGGCGGACGCGATTTTTTTTGGCGATCTAGGCGGTCTCGGCCTGCTCGCTGATGGCGCGCAGATGGCGCTGAATGCTCAGATGGTCGATGGAGGCCAGCGGCAGATTGACGAACACCGTGATGCGGTTCCACAGCATGCGGTAGGCGTCGGCGAAGGCGGCGCCCTGCTCGGCGTCATCGTCATCCGTCAACACCGGGTCGGGGATCTCCCAATGGGAGGTGATGCTCTGCCCGGGCCAACCGGCCACCATCTCGCCATGGGCCTCGTCGCTCAGGGTAAACACGAAGTCGAACGCCAGCGGCGGCTCCGCCTCGGTGAGCTCCCGCCAGTGTTTGGGCCGCAGCCCGGCGACGTCATACTTCAGATTGCGCAGCCACTGCAGCGCCATGGGGTGGGCCGCGTCCGCCGGATCGACTCCGGCGCTGTAGGCGCGAAAACGCCCCCGCCCCTCCCGCTGCATAATGCGTTCGGCCATCAGGCTGCGCGCCCGATCATGCAGCCCCAGAAACAGCACGCGATAGACGGTCCTCTCCTGCGCCATAACGGCTCTCCTTCACGCAGTCAACGATATACTCAGTCGAATTCAAAATTGGATATTGGCGGCGATGAAAGATATCGAGGGCTTTTGCCCTCGAGCTCCCAGCGACCAAACCTTGGGGCTCTGCCCCAAACCCCGCTGGGGGCGCGGCCCCCAGACCCCGCCGCCGACTGGTCGGCGGCCAATAGTCAGAGCAAGCACAAGCTGCGTCACGCAAACATTGGCCGTTTTATGCAGTTTTAGTTTCGATTGACTATAGTTGCTAGCATTCAAAAGTGGGTAGTGGCTCCGTTTAGCTGATCACTATATTTCCAGACCAAACTCGTAGCGGTTGATAAACAGGCCAATGACCGTGTCGTGCATCACCTCGCATTTGGAGAAGCAGATGGTCTTTCTGGCCAGTCGCTTGATGCGAGTGCGCCAAGTCAGATGCTTGCGCTCAATACGCTGAGTGTTGCGCTTGCCTGTGCTGGTTCAGCGGAAACATGACAACCGTCTAAACCAAAATATCAGTTAGCTGTTCGCCTTTTCAGCCATTTTTTGGGATGGCTGAAAAGACTGCTTTTGGTGCGTCGTCCGACGCCGTTCTCTGGCCGCCTCAAGCTTTTCATCTCGTTCGGCCAGGATCTGCACATGCCGCCCTTCCAGGCGATCCTGTGGGGTGACGTAGTCGATGGCGCTATGGAGCCGCCGGGTGTTGTAATGCTCGACGTACTTTCCCACAACCCGTTGGGCATCTTCCAGCGATAATGGCGTCTGAGGCCGAATGCACTCACGCTTCAAACTACCGTGAAAACGCTCCAGTTTT